>NZ_JAVAXX010000030.1:0-41217 GCF_042709275.1 Bacillus sp. LR_5
TTTACGAGAAGGTTAAATTTAGAAGATTCCTCAGTTTTTTCTGAGAATCAGCTTGCTTTGGCATAAGAATCTTTCCGGAATTTCTGCATGATCCAAAGCATGCAGGCGCCGGCGAAAAAGAGAAACGCTGTGACATAAAAGGCGGCTGAAATTGTAAAATGGCTCGATATGATTCCGCCCAGAAGAGGCCCGAGCACGTTTCCTAAAAAGCGAAAGCTGACATTGTAGCCGAGTACTTCTCCTTGAATGCTGCCGGGAGCCTGAACGCGGATCGCTGCCGTGATGCATGGCAGCAAACCGCCCATCGCCATTCCGAATAAAAATCTGAAAACAAGGAGCACGTTGAGTGAGGACGCGAGCGCCTGCGGAATAAAAAAGAAAGAGGCGGCAAGTAAAAGTCCGATTAAAATGCGGCGGTGGCCGTAGCGGTCGCCCAGATCACCCCATTTTCTAGCCAGCAGCAAACTTCCGAGTCCAGTTGCTGAAAATGCCATGCCGGAGAAAAAGGCCAGGTTGACAGGTCCGTGCAGCTCATTTACATATAAAGCGAGCAGCGGCTGGATACTGAAATTGCCTGTTTGAATCAGCATGGTTAACAGCATCATGACCCAAAGCGCCGGCTGGTGAAAAATATAGGAGAGCACTTCTTTTCTCGTGTAAGAGGTACGTTTGGCTGTCTTCTCTGCAAGGGGTTTTTCTTTGACACCGAATAACACGAGAAGAACAGATAAGAAAATCACAAAGGATGTGATAAAAAAGGTATACGTAAAGCCGAAATTATCAGCAAGCATGCCCCCCAAAAGCGGGCCGAATAAGCTTCCGGACACTTGCCCCATTTGCAGCGTGCCGAGTGTTTTACCGGCTGAGCTCTTCGGAGTCTGTGCCGAAATCATCGCAAGAGATGTCGGGATGAATCCGGTTACAAGCCCCATTGCCATACGCAGAAAAAACAATTGGTACACCGATGTAACAAAGCCCATTAATAAAATGCTGAGGGCTATGCCCGTTCCGGTTGCCATAAGAATTTTCTTGTATCCGCGTTTGTCTCCGAACCGCCCCCAAAACGGGGATACCAAAAACGCCATGAGAAATGTAATGCCGAACACATAGCCGCTCCACCTTTGCACAAAGCCGTTTGAAAAAGTGCTGAGCGTCTCAATATATAAGGAGAGAAAAGGAACGATCATCGTTGTGCTGGCAGAGACAAAAAAGTTGGCCAGCCACACAATGACAAAGTTTTTCTTACGGATAGAAATAACATCACCTTCTTATTATTTCGGGTTCCTTACTAATTATAAAGAAACGATTCACAATTTAAAAGAAACAAAGCGGCTGGGAAAATTCATTATTTTTAGAAAATGAAGAAAGGTCGAGAAGGGAAATAGATATACTATAAAGATAGCATTTTCTGATCGGAGGAAAGGCAGGTGTAAAAAGGTGACGACAAACAGCTTACTCATTATTGATTTCGAATTTACGATGCCCGAAGGAAAGTACAGCCCGCAAAACTTTTTCCCGGAAATCATTGAAGCAGGAATTGTAAAGTCGGTTGATGATGAAGTAGTTGAGACGTTTTCTAGCTATATCAAACCGAAAAAATTCCCGAAGCTGACGAAACGCTGTAAATCATTTTTGAAAATAACACAAAAGCAGGTAGACGAGGGGATGAGGTTCGAAGATTTTATCCGTAAACTAAACGAGCTTGATCCTGAGAAAAACAGCACGATTATTACGTGGGGAAACATGGACATGAAAGTTCTGAAGCAAAATTGTATGTTTAACCATATTCCTTTCCCATTTAAAGGAGAAATGAGAGATTTATCGCTTGAATACAAAAACTTTTTTGGAGACCGCACGCTCACGGGTTTATGGAAAGCTGCCGAAGAGTATGGAGATACCGGAACCGGCACCCATCATAAAGCGCTTGATGACGCCCTCACTGCTTATAAGCTTTTTAAGCTTGTCGAGCAGGATAAGCAGTATCTCGAAAAGCCAAAACCTCCGACAATCGGCGAAAGAATCGATTTATCCGAACTGTTCAAGCGCGCAACATAAAAAACCCAATCTTTTGTCAGACTGGGCTATGGCCGGTTAAAATATTCTTTTTCTAAAACGTCCAGATTATTCAGGGAGCGCTTTGCCCACTCCGAACCATCCTCATTCAATTTGGCTCTCAGTTGTGCTGCCGCCTCCCGCAGAGACTCGGTATAATCCGGCACTTCACCGTCATATGGCTTCACCATATGATGGGGGATATTGGTCTGTTCGCCGTATGCGAGCGCTTTTCTCTCATGAAAAAAAGGCACATCAGCCTGTTTTGGATGATGAAGGTCTCCTTGAGTGGGATGGGTGAGAACCGCTTTGATTTTCACTAAATAATGCTGTGGCCTGCAAGCAGTAATTTCTCCTATGTATACACCTGTTTTGTAAAATCCTTTAACGATAGAGCCAGTTTCAAACGTGCTCATCTTTCATCACCTCGCATTTATTCTATAAAAGTTCCAATCGATTTGCTAGTGAGGAAGATCAGCGGGAAGCTTAATTGTCACCGTGGTGCCTCTTTGGAAGCTGCTGTTAAAAGAAATGGTCCCGTGATGATGTTCAATAATTGAAAAGGTCACAGTAAGCCCGAGTCCCGTTCCGTTCGTTTTTAATGAGTAATAAGGTTCGCCGAGTTTTTGCATTTGATTGTCTGTCATGCCGACTCCATTATCTGAGATGTTAATCGTAATCGTATGGCTGCTTCTTTTGGCAGATATGTGGATCAACCCCTTCCCGTGGGGAACGGCTTCAATGCTGTTTTTCATCAGGTTGATGACAGCCTGCTTCAGCTTTGTTGCATCTCCGTATATAAAAAGGTCCGGCTCTGCTTCAGCCTCGACGGTTACAGACTTGTAATTGGCATACGACACCATAAGGGAGCTTGTCTCTTTGATAAGAGCTGATAAATCAAAGACCTCTTTTTCGTACAATTGCTGTTTGGCCATATCGAGATAGTTTGTAATAATGTCTTGCGCCCGATCAAGCTCTGACAGTACAAGCTTTTTGTAATCCGCACTCGACTTGTTCTGAAGGGTTTCGTCATTAAAAAGCAGCTGGACAAACCCGCGGACAACTGTCAGTGGATTCCTGACTTCATGAGCGACGCTCGCTGCCAGTTCACTTACAATCGTCATTTTTTCTGAATGGATAAGCTGTGAACGCAGGGCGATATTTTCGGCGATGCTTTCTATAATATAGATGCTTAAAAGAAGAACGCTGGAGCGGAACAGCCCTGAGACAGCTGCCTCACAAAGTAAAATTCCTGATTTTTGAAAATTTAAAATATTCAAGGTGGAAAAAATCCAGCTGGAGGCGAAAAATAAGAAGATCTCCAAGCAGCTGATCAACAAAGACAGCAGCAGTTTTTTCGCTTTGGACATGAATGGCCATTTTTTCTGAAATAAGATTGGGATGATGATAAGAAAAGGCAGCAAAGTGAAAACAAACATTGCGGAAGGTTCGTAAAACAGCAGTTCAAAACATAAGACAGCTGCGGCGACTGTAAGGCCGGAAGCAGTACTAATGTAAAATAAACAAATGATAACGGGAATCATCTGAAGGCCGTATTGTATGTAGTCCATTTCATGAATAGGGAATATAATGCATAAAACAGAGGCGCCGCAGGCGAATAACGTGACCAACCCGCTGTTTATTTTGGGCACAAGGATCGCCGGCTTTCCAAGCCAAAACACTTGGTAGAGAAGAATAGGAAACAAAATAAAGCAGATATGCAGGAGATAGTCTTTTAGAATTTCCATTCGTGTGAAATCCTTTCGTATAAAATATGAATCTATTATAACACTAAATATTAGAAGTAAAATATAAAATTCCTTTATAAAGAACGCCTTTACGAATGTAGACGTAAAGGCGTTTAACAGGCTATATTTTACGCTAAGGCTGCTTTGATGCGGCGCAGGCCGTCCTGCAAGGTTGCGAGAGAGCATCCCGCGTTTAGGCGCATAAATCCTTCTCCGCCAGGCCCGTATTTCGTTCCGGGCTCTAAAATAACTTTTCCTTTTTTCAGCATCCTTTGCTGAAGCTCCGCGTCGGACAAGCCGTAAGCGCTGAAGTCGAGCCAGATCAGGTAAGATGCGTCCGGTCTCATCATTTTGACTTTCGGCAGCTCGGTGCTCAAAAAGGCTTCAGCTTCGTTCATGTTTTTCTCAAGGTAAGAGATCAATTCATCGAGCCATGGTCCGCCTTTTGAGTAAGCAGCTTCGATCGCTGTGACGGCAAATGCGTTCAGTCCACCTAAACCATTGCGCTGCAGGCTTGCGGAAAACTTGGCGCGCTTCAGCCGGTCCGGAATAATGATGGCCGACGCCTGCAATCCGGCGATATTAAATGTTTTGCTTGGTGCAGCACATGTCACAGATATCTCCGCGAAATCGTCAGAGAGAGAAGCGAACGGCGTGTGTTTATGTCCGTACAGCATGAGGTCGGAATGGATTTCATCCGACACAACTGTAACCCCATGCTCAAGACACAATTCGCCGAGCTTCAGTAAATCTTCCCGTCCCCATGAACGTCCTGAAGGGTTATGAGGATTGCATAAAATAAACAATTTGACGCTTGGATCACTAAGCTTCGTCTCCAAATCTTCAAAATCCATTGCATACGTGCCGTCTTTTTTTTGCAGCGGATTATGTAAAATGCGCCGGCCGTTTTTCTCAATCATATGGTAAAAAGGTGTATAAACAGGAGGCTGGACAACCACTTGGTCTTCAGGCTCTGTGAAAGCTTGTACCGCCATGCCCAAAGCTGTGACAACGCCCGGGCTGAATGTGATGCTTTCTGGGTTCACCTTCCAGCCGTGCCTGTTTTGCATCCATCCGCACACAGCATCCTTTGTTTTTTGATCTGGAGCCGTATAACCGAAAATCCCGTGGTCAAGGCGCTCTTTTAATGCTTCAGTTATCGCTTCCGGCGCGCGAAAATCCATATCCGCCACCCACATCGGGAGTGCGTCTGTAACGCCGAATAATTCGCCTGCTTTGTCCCATTTGACCGATTGGGTGCCAAGGCGTTCTTCTCGTTTATCAAAGTTCATTCTGTTACCCCCTCATGTATGTTTATTCTTCTTAACGTAACTATGATAAAATTGAACTGCAAATTTTATTATAAGCGGTGATGAATATGGAAGAAAGTCAAGCGGTCAGGGAAATGATCAAGATCATTGCCAAATGGGACCCGTTTAAATATGGAGAAGAGTTTTACGAAACGGAGGCTGTTGATGTCGTGCAGGCTGTCTATGATGAAGACGATCCCGACGTGCTGGCAAAAAGCATTCAGCATATATTTGAAGCTTCTTTTGAACAAACGCTGCCGATTGACAGTTGCCGGGAAGTGGCTGGCCAGCTTTTATTCATTAAAGACAGCAGCTCCTGCACGCCTTAAAAAACCGGTTCAGCACCGGTTTTTTTGTTATTTGATAAACTCTGCAATGTGTTCGGAAACGAATTCAGGCCGTTCCTCAGGCACCAGATGTCCAGTCTGACCTAGTGAGTACAGCACGGAATCGGGCAAATCTCCGTGCAGCCGTTTACCAATCTCCACAGGGACGATTCGGTCCTCCTCGCCCCAAATCAATAAAGCAGGCTTGTTCATTTTCTTTAATTGCTCGGGTTCTAAATCTCCTTCTCTATGACGGATAAACCTTGTCATGGCTTTGAAAATCTGCTCGTCTTGAAACGGCCTGCCATAGCCGTCAATCATTTCTTCATCGATCAGCGATTTGTCATGCACAACATTTAATAAATTTTTCATCACGCCTTCTTTCGAAAGCCAGCGCTTGATATAAAGATGAAAATACGGGAGGTGGGTCCCGAAAATGATCGATGGGTGCGAACGTTTTAAATACCCTGAACTGCAAAGCAGCACAACCTTTGAAAAAAGCTCCGGCTTTTGGAGAGCAGCGGCCAGCGAAATCTGTCCGCCCATAGAATGGCCGACAAGCGCAGCCTGCTTGACTTGCAAGTGTTCCAAAATCCCAATGACAAGCTTAGCGAGGTTTTGATAGGTATAGATAAAAGTTCTTGATTTTTCAGATTGGCCGAAAGGAGGCAGATCAAGCGCGATGATGTCGTACCTGTCCCGAAGGAGAGGGATGACTTTTCTGAAGCTGAAAGCAGACGATAAAAAACCATGTATGCAAACCAGCGTGTGCCTGCCCGGATTTTGATAATGTTCGTAGTATACATTTACGCCATCGACTGTAAGCCGCCTTGTTGGTGAAACCGCCTCCATTCTATGTCACTCCCTTTCATGTGATGTCTGTATTGTGCCCTGAAATTGTCAATTCTAGCGGAAGTTTCTCCTCGTTTTTTCTTAGCATTCGTCAAAAAACGTGATATAATGTCATGAGATTTCTTGACATTGCAAAGGTGTGAATCGAATGAAATTGACAGAAAAAGAAACAGAAATATTAGAAATTTTAGACGAAAACAGCCGCGCCGATTTAGAAACAATCGCAAAGATGGCGGGTATCCCTGTAAATGAAGTACAAACAATTATTGACAAGCTGGAAAAAGAAAAGGTTATCATCGATTATTCCGCTATGATTGACTGGCGAAAAGTCGACGGACATGAAGGCGTCACAGCCATGATTGACGTTAAAGTAACGCCGAAGCGGGGAGTCGGTTTTGATGAAGTGGCGGAACGGATTTACCGGTTCCAAGAGGTTGAATCAGTTTACCTGATGTCAGGCGTGTACGATTTGTCTGTCGTGATTCGCGGCAATTCGATGTCTGACGTAGCGCGTTTTGTTTCAGATAAACTATCCACGCTTGATTCAGTTGTATCTACGACAACCCATTTTATCCTGAAAAAATACAAGCATGACGGCAAAGTGTTTGAAACAGGAGACGACGACAAAAGAATCGTGGTGTCACCGTAAATGACTTCGTATTTATCTGACTATGTACAACAAATAAAGCCGTCCGGCATCCGCAAATTCTTTGATTTGGCGGCAACGATGGAAGGCGTCATTTCTTTAGGCGTCGGCGAACCTGATTTTGTTACCGCATGGAATGTCCGCGAAGCAAGCATTCTCTCCCTTGAACAAGGATATACGTCATACACTGCAAATGCCGGCTTATACTCATTGCGAGAAGAAATCAGCCGTTATTTGAGCAGCAGGTTTGACCTTAGCTATTCGCCAGACAATGAACTGATTGTGACAGTAGGAGCAAGTCAAGCTTTGGATATTGCGATCCGCGCCATTGTGAATCCAGGTGAGGAAGTCATCATTCCTGAGCCGTGTTTTGTGGCGTACGATGCGCTTGTTTCCTTGGCAGGAGGCATCCCGGTTCACGTTCATACAACGGCAGACAAAGGATTTAAAGCAACGGCTGCGGATTTTGAAGCGGCAGTCACTGAAAAAACAAAAGCCATTCTCATCTGCTCGCCATCGAATCCGACAGGTTCGGTTTATTCGAAGGAAGAGCTGAATGAGATTGCTGAGTTTGCCAAAAAACATGATGTCATCGTCTTAGCCGACGAGATCTACGCGGAGCTGACATATGATGAGGAATTTACAAGCATAGCGGCTTTACCGGGAATGAAGGAACGGACGGTTGTCATCTCAGGCTTTTCAAAAGCGTTTGCGATGACGGGCTGGAGGCTCGGTTTTGCCGCAGCACCACCTGTGCTTCGGGATGCAATGCTTAAAATTCACCAGTATGCGATGATGTGCGCGCCGGCAATGGCACAGTTTGCCGCCCTTGAAGGCTTGAAGAACGGCATGGAAGACGTAGAAAAAATGAAAAAAAGCTACCGAAGAAGACGGAATTTGTTTGTGGAAACGCTCAATGAAATCGGCCTCAGCTGTCATCATCCGGGCGGCGCTTTCTATGCTTTTCCATCCATCAAAAGCACGGGAATGAGCTCGGAGCAGTTTGCCGAAGAGCTTCTGACGCAGGAAAAAGTGGCTGTTGTTCCGGGAAGTGTGTTTGGTCCGAGCGGTGAAGGGTATATCCGCTGTTCATACGCAACCTCGATCGAACAGCTTCAAGAAGCGTTAGTCAGAATGAAACGCTTCCTGCATAAAACAACATAAAAAAAAGATACGAACCTTTTGTTCGCATCCAATAAAAGGGGGGAATACTAGAAAGCCTTTGGTATTTTCAGTTTACCCCCTTTTTGCTGTGCATAAACCTGATTTTTTAATAAAAAGTTTTCTTTGCGGAAATAAGACATGTGTGATATAATTTTAAATTGCGTATAAACAGATATTTAATTTAACTTAGGAGTTGTTATGAATGGCAGCAAAATTTGAAGTGGGCAGTGTTTACACTGGTAAAGTTACAGGATTACAAGCGTATGGTGCGTTTGTTGCATTAGATGAAGAAACTCAAGGTTTAGTACACATTTCTGAAGTGACTCACGGTTTCGTAAAAGATATCAACGAGCACCTTTCAGTTGGCGACGAAGTACAAGTAAAAGTACTTGCTGTTGATGAAGAAAAAGGAAAAATCAGCCTTTCAATTCGTGCGACACAAGCTGCGCCTGAGAAAAAAGAAAGCAAACCAAGAAAACCTAAAGCTGCGCAAGTAAGCGAAGAAGCTTCTACACCACAAGGTTTCAACACATTAAAAGATAAGCTTGAAGAGTGGATCGAAATGTCCAACCGCAAAGACCTTATCAAAAAATAAGCATGAAAAAAGCACCGGGCAGGAATGTCCGGTGCTTTTGTTTCTTTTTTCAGCGTGATTGAAAACCTTTGAAGTCTAGGAAGGGCGAGCATTGGAGCACAGCGAATGTACAATTCGTGAGCACCGACGCACAGACCTGACAACGAATGCGAAGGTTTGTCAACTCGCTGAAGCACCGACAGGAATGTTCGGTGCTTTTTTATCCTATCGCATTTCAGGATTTGCTGCCTCTTCACGTGATCTTTCCTCGTTTGGTTTAAACAGCAGACCGAGGTTGATTAAGCCGGCGATTCCGACAAGTCCGTAAATGATGCGGGAAAGGGCTGACCCTTGGCCGCCGAAGATGGCCGCTACTAAGTCAAATTGGAAAAATCCGATCAGTCCCCAGTTAATAGCGCCAATGATCGTTAAAACAAGACAAATTCTTTGGATGGTACTCATGTTTTGCAACCTCCTCCATGAATTATTAAAACAGTTATAGATTGTGACATATTGGAGAATCTATACATGCATTCTCCATATTGAGGGAAACGGGTCTGCCCTCACCTATATCAGTTTCTTTCCCAGCATCTTGCCATATAAAACCATGCCATATGTTGGCCGGTGAGAGCTGATTGCTTTACATGTAGTGAGGACATTCTGCATAATAAAAAATCTAAGGAGGAGATGTCATGCAAAACTTTACATACTGGAATCCGACCAAATTAATTTTCGGGCGCGGAGAAGTGGAAAGACTGCCAGAGGAACTCAAACCGTACGGGAAAAACGTATTGCTTGTCTACGGAGGCGGAAGCATTAAACGCAGCGGCCTGTATGACCAAGTGATTGAACAGCTGAATAAAGCCGGAGTGACCGTGCATGAATTAGCAGGTGTAGAACCGAATCCGCGTGTGTCGACTGTTAATAAGGGTGTTGCCATCTGCAAAGAACATAACATTGATTTCTTGCTTGCTGTCGGCGGCGGAAGTGTCATCGACTGTACAAAAGCGATTGCCGCAGGAGCGAAGTATGATGGTGATGCGTGGGATATCGTCACGAAAAAGCATCAGCCGAAGGATGCTTTGCCATTCGGAACCGTATTGACTCTTGCTGCAACTGGTTCTGAAATGAACTCAGGCTCGGTTATTACAAACTGGGAAACAAAAGAAAAATACGGCTGGGGCAGCCCGCTCGTATTCCCTAAATTCTCGATTCTTGATCCGGTGAATACGTTCACCGTTCCTAAAAATCACACGATCTATGGTATGGTTGACATGATGAGCCACGTATTCGAACAATACTTCCATCATGTATCAAACACGCCGTATCAGGACCGTATGTGTGAATCACTTCTGCGCACAGTCATTGAAACAGCGCCTAAGCTGATCAATGATCTCGAAAATTACGAATTGCGTGAGACGATCCTGTACACAGGAACAATTGCATTAAACGGCATGCTTTCTATGGGTGCAAGAGGGGATTGGGCAACTCATAATATTGAACATGCAGTATCAGCCGTTTATGATATTCCTCATGCCGGCGGACTGGCGATTCTGTTCCCGAACTGGATGAGACACACATTGTCTGAAAACCCTGCCCGCATGAAACAGCTTGCAGTTCGCGTGTTTGGAGTAGAAGAAGCTGGTAAAACAGATGAGGAAATCGCACTTGAAGGTATCGATAAGCTGTCTGCGTTCTGGACAAGCCTTGGCGCTCCGAATCGTCTTGCTGATTATGATATCAATGATGAGCAGCTTGACACAATTGCTGACAAGGCTATGGCGAACGGTACATTCGGCCAATTTAAATCGCTCAACAAAGAAGATGTGCTTGCCATTTTGAAAGCATCTCTATAAAAAAAGGGGAAACAGCCGTTTGGCTGCTTCCCTTTTTCTTTTTGCCTGCTTATGTTACAATGGAAAATCTGTTTTTTTACCAGCATTATTTGGAGGTTTTACAATGGAAAATTTCACTTATTATAATCCGACGAAGCTGATCTTCGGAAAAGGTCAGATTGAACATTTAAGAAAAGAATTAAAACAATACGGCAAGAAGGTGCTGCTTGTCTACGGAGGCGGCAGCATTAAACGCAACGGTCTCTATGATCAAGTTACAGGCATTTTAAAAGAAGAAGGCGCTGTTGTTCATGAGCTGTCAGGTGTAGAGCCGAACCCGCGTCTTGCAACAGTGGAAAAAGGCATAGCCCTATGCAGAGAGCATGACATTGATTTTCTGCTTGCTGTCGGCGGCGGGAGTGTCATTGACTGCACAAAAGCGATTGCTGCCGGCGTCAAATACGACGGCGACGCTTGGGATATTTTCAGCAAAAAAGTAACAGCAGAAGATGCGCTGCCGTTCGGCACTGTTTTAACTCTTGCTGCGACAGGTTCTGAAATGAACCCTGATTCCGTAATTACAAACTGGGAAACAAACGAGAAATATGTTTGGGGCAGCAATGTGACTCATCCGCGTTTCTCGATTTTAGATCCTGAAAATACGTTCACTGTCCCAGAAAATCAAACAGTATACGGCATGGTTGACATGATGAGCCACGTATTTGAACAATACTTCCATAATGTTGAAAATACGCCGCTTCAGGACAGAATGTGTTTTGCGGTTCTGCAGACGGTCATCGAAACAGCTCCTAAGCTTCTTGAAGACCTGGAAAACTATGAACATCGTGAAACGATTTTATATGCAGGTACAATCGCTTTAAACGGCACGCTCCAAATGGGCTACTTCGGCGACTGGGCTTCTCATACAATGGAACACGCTGTTTCAGCTGTGTATGATATTCCGCATGCGGGCGGACTGGCGATTCTGTTCCCGAACTGGATGAGATACACGCTTGATACAAATGTCGGCCGCTTTAAAAACCTCATGCTCAACATGTTTGACATTGATACTGAAGGCAAAACAGATAAAGAAATTGCGCTTGAAGGCATCGACAAGCTGTCTGCATTCTGGACAAGCCTCGGCGCGCCTTCCCGACTTGCCGATTACAATATCGGAGAAGAAAAGCTTGAGCTGATTGCTGATATCGCAGCCAAAGAAATGGAACACGGCGGCTTCGGCAACTTCCAAAAACTGAACAAAGATGACGTGCTCGCCATCCTTCGCGCGTCTCTATAAACCCAGAGGGCGGAATACAGTCATTCCGCCCTTTCTTCTTGACTTGATTTCACAGATAAGTTCATATAAAGTGAAAGATGAAAACATTATACCGTTATGGAGGGACAAGCAATGACGCATGTACGCTTTGACTACTCAAAAGCGTTGACTTTCTTCAACGAACATGAACTTACATACCTGCGGGACTTTGTAAAAACAGCACACCATAATATTCATGAAAAAACAGGCGCGGGCAGCGATTTTCTAGGCTGGGTGGACCTCCCTGAACATTATGATAAAGAAGAATTCGCGCGCATTAAAAAAAGCGCGGAAAAAATCAAATCTGACTCTGATGTATTGCTTGTTGTCGGCATCGGCGGTTCTTACCTTGGGGCGCGGGCAGCGATTGAAGCGCTTAATCACGCGTTTTACAACACCTTGCCAAAAGCAAAACGCGGTAATCCGCAAGTTATTTTCATCGGAAACAACATCAGTTCATCTTATATGAGAGATGTCATGGATCTTCTTGAAGATGTTGACTTCTCTATTAATGTGATTTCTAAATCAGGTACGACAACTGAACCTGCAATCGCTTTCCGTATTTTCCGCAAGCTTCTTGAAGAGAAATACGGCAAAGAAGAAGCGAAAGCGCGGATTTACGCGACAACTGATAAAGAGCGCGGCGCATTAAAAACGCTATCTAACGAAGAAGGCTTCGAATCATTTGTCATTCCTGATGATGTCGGCGGCCGTTATTCTGTATTAACAGCTGTAGGCCTCTTGCCGATTGCTGTCAGCGGCGTCAACATTGACGACATGATGAAAGGCGCACTGGATGCGAGCAAGGATTTTGCAACATCTGAATTGGAAGAAAACCCTGCATACCAATATGCGGTCGTTCGCAATGTGCTTTATAATAAGGGCAAAACAATCGAAATGCTCATCAACTACGAACCAGCGCTTCAATACTTTGCAGAATGGTGGAAGCAGCTGTTCGGAGAAAGTGAAGGGAAAGATGAGAAGGGCATTTATCCTTCTTCAGCTAACTATTCAACAGACCTTCATTCATTAGGCCAGTATGTACAAGAAGGCCGCAGAGATTTATTCGAAACGGTACTGAATGTAGAGAAACCTAAACATGAGCTGACAATCGAGGAAGCGGATAACGATCTTGACGGCTTAAACTATTTAGCCGGAAAAACGGTAGATTTCGTTAACAAGAAAGCGTTCCAGGGCACGATGCTTGCTCATACAGACGGAAATGTTCCGAACTTAATCGTCAACATTCCTGAGCTGAATGCATATACTTTTGGATACCTTGTATACTTCTTCGAAAAAGCCTGCGCGATGAGCGGTTATCTCCTTGGCGTCAATCCGTTTGACCAGCCTGGAGTAGAGGCATATAAAGTCAATATGTTTGCATTGCTTGGCAAACCTGGCTTTGAAGAGAAAAAAGCTGAGCTTGAAAAACGTCTGGAAGATTAATGTGAGAAAGCTGACTGGCATTTGCCGGTCGGCTTTTTATAAAATCAGAAAGGTGCTGATGTTCATGAAACAAATGGTTAAACATCTCATCATTGCCGGTTTTTCTGCGGCTGTTCTAAGTATCCTCATCTCCTTCGATGCCGTGTATACAGAGTTTTCTTCAAACTTTGGCGGCACGTTATCACACTTCTTCATCCACGCCTTTCTTCTTATTGGTTTGCCGCTTGCGCTTTTTACCGATGCGGTACACCGGATGATGCAGTTAAAACGATCTCATACTCTTTTCACTAAATTAGGACTCTATGCCGCAGTTGTTTATGTTTCATGGGAATCTGCTGCAGGGCTTGCAGCGGCAATGGCTGTTTACTTTTTAATTGAATGCGCTTTCTTTTCTGTTAGCCGCACCAAAGAAACAACGATTTCCATGTAGTGCGCCTCTGAATGAAGTCTTGTTCGGCAGGACAGGATAAGTGAAAAAGGGGCATTTTGATGATACCAATACCTTCCGCGATAGATGGGCAGTCTTTTCTGCTTCAAGAATTGGAACAAGTAATGAAGCCGCTCGGTTATGTGATAAACGGCGGCTGGGAATACGATCACGGCTACTTTGATTATAAAATTGATGATACAAATGGCTATTTGTTTTTAAGGATTCCAGTCAACGCGGTACAGGGCAGTCTCAATGAACGCGGGGCGGCCGTTCGGATCGGAACGCCGTTTATGCTGAGGCAGGTGTTTCAGGCGGATCTTGACGATTATGCCGAGGGAGGTCCTTTCCAATCACTCTTTAATCAATTTTCCGAGCCGGAAAGGCGCGACGCGGAAATTGATCCGGCGTATTTGGATATCGGCGCCTCCCTTGTGAAAGAATTGGAGGATGTTCTGCTGCATTAGATCGCAAGAAATTGGTCTGTTTCGAGCACCTTGTATGTAAGAGGAGGGGAAATCATCGGCCCTTCCTCTTTTTGTACGCCGATAATTGTCGTGTTGTGATCAAGGAAATAGAGGACACACGTTTTGTAAGCGGCTCCCCTTAGATCGTCAGGAACAGGAAGAAGCTTCACATGCTGATCAAGTGTCAAATTGATTCCATTCTGCTGTTTAGACGGCCGTAATTTGATTTGGTAATGCTGCAGCATCGCCCGGCTGATAAATTCTGAAGTTCCGATGATTTGATTAGCGCCTGCCCGCTCTGCATTGGTGACAAACCGGTCAGTCAAAATCTCAACGATGCAGTAAGCAAGGGGATTAAGCCCTTTAACTGATAAAAGAATCAGCACTGACAGCATATCTGCTTCAGCTTCACTTTTATACTGATCGGCTGTAATCATCACTGATTCCGCTTCAGTAATATTGGCCCGTTTCAGTGTCTCATCATCGGCTGCGTGCCCGCGTATGAAATGGACGTTTTCGATAAGCGGGCCTTCTTTTAAAGATTCATCGATCAGTACAACCGTTTTGGAAGGGGCCGTAAACTGCAGGTCCTTCAGAAGCCGGTTTGTTTTTTCATTCCACCCGATCAGAATGATGTGGCCGCGCCCTTTGTAAGCAACTTTTCCTTCGATGTAACGGTGCTGTCTGCTGAATGCGGCCGCTGATAACGTGGCGAAATATGCAGTGACAAAGCTTGCCCCGCTCAAAATCAGCAGTATTCCGGCCGCCTGTCCCAGCGGCGTGTGCGGCACATAATCTCCATAGCCGACTGTCGAAACGGTAACGACAGCCCACCAAATGCCCTCAAAAACCGAAGTGAACTGCTTCGGCTCAAGAATATAAATGATTTGGCCAAACAAAAGAATCAGAAATAAAATAATAACCCCGATTCGGATAAATAACGGCCATTTGAGCCATGAAATAAATATCCGATTTGATTTCATTCTTTTTCTCCTTCTTCAGATAATGAGATGGATAAAATCTGTTTAATAATCGTATTTAATTTCTCGTTTAGCTTTTCCTGGCCGTACATATCTCGGGCCTGCTTCATTAAATCGGCTGTATCATCATCAAGCTGAATAAGCGGCTCATCGATTTCCGATTCATTATAAAGCTGAATAAATGCGTCCAGACCTTCATTCATTCGGTCGATTGCTGTGCTCAGCTGTTCCTTTTCCTCACTCGTCACTTTCATGGCTTCCATCACACCCGTGCTTTTTTCTAACAGTATGTCCCACTTCCGGTGATGTTTTTCAAAAAATGAACAAAACATATAAAACGGATTTCTCCATAAACTAAAACAAAAAGGATGAAAAAAGATGACGATCATTCAAAGAACGATCGTGGTTTTGATCGGTACGCAGCTGGCGGCATCCGCGGTGATTTTGTTTATTTTCGATTTGAATTCATATAATCACTTTTCCGGCAGCTTCTCCTGGCTTCGCTTTCTGAAAGAGCTTGTCGGCAGCTTTGCCTTTTATTTGTTTTCAGCAGGCCTGCTCTTTCTGCTGATTGGAATGTGTGCTCCGAGCCGGAAGAAGAAGCGCTTTTCTGTACACGAGAAAGAAAACTCATTAAAATAATTGTAATAAAGAAAGATTTGATTATGGAAAAAGGATGATGAAAAATGCTGTTTATATTTTTAACAATAGCCGCATTGGGATTGTCGTTTTGGGCACAATTTAAAGTGAAGAGCAACTTTGAAAAATATTCAAAAGTGGAAGCCTCAAGCGGACGTACAGGGGCAGAAACGGCAAGACGGATTTTAGATATAAACGGTCTTTACGACGTGCCGGTCGAACCGGTAAGAGGCACTTTAACAGACCATTACGACCCGACAAGACGGGTGGTGCGTTTATCTGAGCCGGTCTATTATGGCCGCTCAATTTCCGCCATCTCCGTAGCTTCCCATGAAGTCGGACATGCCTTGCAGCATCAGGAGTCATACGGTGCGCTTGTGCTGAGACATAAAATCTTCCCAGTCGTGAATTTTGCATCCGGTGTAGCTCCTATGCTTTTCTTAGGAGGTATGCTTCTCGGCAGCCTGAATTTGATCGGGCTTGGCATCATTCTATTTTCAGCCGCTGTCTTTTTCCAGCTGATTACATTGCCTGTCGAATTCAATGCAAGTTCACGCGCGAAGCAAATTATTGTGTCAGAAGGATTCATCCGGAACAATGAAGAGAATGGGGTAAATAAAGTGCTGAGCGCCGCCGCTTTAACGTATGTGGCCGCCGCCCTGGTTTCCCTGTTTGAACTTCTTCGCTTTGTGATGATCTTCTTAAACGGTCGTAATGAGAATTAACGTTAAGGAGGTGGCCCCTTACCATTTATGGTAAGGGTTTATTTTTGCTTATTTTACAATTGATCGCCATTTTTGTTTTGATCGGCATTACGGCTGTTTTCGTTGCAGCGGAATTTGCAATCGTCAAAATCAGAGGTTCAAAAATCAATCAGCTCATCGAAAGCGGTGACAGCCGGGCGCTTGCCGCACATAAAATCATCTCCAATCTTGACGAGTATTTATCAGCCTGCCAGCTCGGGATTACGATTACAGCCCTCGGCCTTGGATGGCTTGGTGAACCGACATTTGAACGCATTCTTCATCCCTTATTTACAGCGACAGGCATACCGGAACCGTTTAACCACATTGTCACATTTGTAATTGCATTTATCATCGTCACTTTTTTGCATGTGGTAATGGGTGAGCTTGCCCCGAAAACGGTTTCCATTCAAAAGGCTGAAGCTGTCAGTTTATGGATTGCAAAGCCGCTGATCTGGTTTTATAAAATCACGTATCCGTTTATTAAAGCATTGAACGGCTCTGCAAGTTTTCTTGTGAAATTGTTTGGCTTTCATTCAGTGAAGGAGCATGAGGTTGTCATAAGCGAGGAGGAACTGAGGCTGATCCTTTCAGAAAGCTATGAAAAGGGAGAAATCAATCAGTCTGAATTCCGCTATGTGAATAAGATTTTTGAATTCGACAACCGTGTAGCAAGAGAGATTATGATTCCGCGGACAGAAATTGCGGTCATCTCTCTGGAGCAGTCGCTTGAAGAAGCGATTCATCACATCATTAATGAACGGTATACACGTTACCCTGTCATTAAAGAAGACAAAGATCATATTTTAGGGATCATCAACAGCAAAGATATGTTTAAAGCTTATTTTCTCGGACAGCCGATTAAGCTGAAGCAGATTATGAGGCCTGTCATCAGAGTCATTGAAAGCATCCCTGTTCAGCAGCTTTTGATTCGCATGCAGAAGGAGCGGATTCACATGGCCATTCTCGTAGATGAATACGGGGGAACGGCGGGGCTTGTCACTGTCGAGGATATTATAGAGGAAATCGTCGGGGAAATCCGCGATGAATATGATCAGGATGAAACGCCGCATATTTTGAAAAAAGGCGAGCATCATTATGTAATGGATGGAAAAGCGTTAATAGACGAAGTAAACGATCTGTTCGACATTGCGATTGAAAACGAAGAAATTGATACGATTGCAGGCTGGCTTCTGACGCAAAAAATGGAGCTGAAAGCAGGAGATGTGATACACGCGGAGGGGTGTGAATTTAAAATCCTCGACGCCGAAGATCATCACATCCGTTTTGTAGAAATTAAAAAAACCGACTTTTTATAAAAAGCAGCCGGAGATTGAACGGCTGTTTTTTTTTATGACGGCTGGCGGTTTTCAGAAAAAGCAATGCTGTAAAGCCTTTTTTCTACATAAGATATATAGACCACACACTTAGAAGGGAGTGGCTGTATGAAAAAGGCTTGGTGGAAGGAATCGGTTGTCTACCAAATTTACCCCCGCAGTTTTAAAGATTCAAATGGCGACGGAATCGGGGATATTCAAGGAATCAGATCCAAACTTGATTACATAAAAGAGTTGGGCGCTGATGTCATCTGGATTTGCCCGCTGTATGATTCGCCCAATGCGGATAACGGCTATGATATCAAGGATTACAAAAACATATTAAGCGATTTCGGCACCATGGAGGATTTCGACCAGCTGCTTGGTGACATTCATGAGCTGGGCATGAAGCTGATTATGGATCTTGTCGTGAACCATACAAGCGACGAACATCCATGGTTTATCGAATCCCGTTCATCCATACACTCCGAAAAGCGCGACTGGTATATTTGGAAGGACGGCAAAAACGGAAAAGCGCCGAACAATTGGGAAAGCATTTTCGGCGGACCGTCATGGCAATATGATCAAAAGACTAGCCAGTATTATCTTCACCTTTTTGATAAAAAACAGCCTGATTTGAATTGGGAGAATGAAAAGGTGAGAAATGCCGTTTACGACATGATTAATTGGTGGCTTGATAAAGGAATTGACGGATTTCGGGTGGACGCCATTACGCATATTAAGAAAAAAGAAGGGCTTCCCGATATGCCGAATCCAAAAGGGCTGGACTGCGTTCCTTCCTTCCCCTATCATATGAATGCTGACGGCATAATGGATTTACTAAGAGAGCTGAAAGAAAACACATTTTCCCGCTATCCGATTATGACAGTCGGTGAGGCAAACGGTGTCGCTGCAAAGGAAGCGGCAGATTGGGTTGGAGAAAAAAACGGCATCTTCAGCATGATTTTTCAATTTGAGCATCTCGGCCTGTGGGATGTAGAGATCAATGAAAGCATTGATATCGCTTCCTTCAAACGAATTCTAACTGACTGGCAGGACAGTCTTGAAGGGATCGGCTGGAATGCTTTGTTTATGGAAAATCACGACCAGCCCCGTTCTGTTTCTGTGTGGGGAGATGACGGAGTGTACCTGAAGGAAAGTGCAAAAGCGCTTGCCACTGTCTATTTTCTCATGAAAGGCACACCGTTTATTTATCAGGGGCAGGAACTCGGCATGACAAACGTGGCATTTCCGTCTATTGAGGACTATGATGATGTCGCAATGAAACGCCTATATGAAATAGAAACGGCGAAAGGCGCATCACACGAGGACGTGATGAAGATTGTCTGGAAAAAGGGAAGGGACAATTCACGAACGCCGATGCAATGGAATGCCGATCCATACGCCGGATTTTCTGAAGCCGAACCGTGGATCGGAACCAATGAGAATTACAAATGGCTGAACGCCGAGGCGCAAATAAACGATAAAACATCTGTATACCACTTTTACAAGAGCCTGATCAAGCTGCGCCAAACATACGATGTTTTTATCAATGGGACATATACGCTCATTTTACCGGAAGATCAGCAAATCTTTGCATATCTTCGGAAAAACGATAGCCATACTGCACTGATTGCAGCCAATCTGACAGGAACGCCGACCTTATTTAAGCACTCCGGATTGCCATTGTCATCAGGCGCACTCCTATTGTCAAATGTGGAAACAGACCCGCATAAGCACATGACATCAGTACTGTTAAAGCCGTATGAAGCAAGAATATATCTATGGCGCTAAACTCCAGCCAGAGACTGGAGTTTTTTATTTTTTATCAGGTTTATGAGAGCGGTTTAACAGGAAAAAAAGAACACAGAACGAATTAGCAAATAGAGCGGACAAATGAAAGGAGAAACAAATGCTGAAAACACTGCAAATCAACACGAGCAAACGAGATGAAATGATTGAAATCACCAGCGAGGTGGAAGCGTTTCTTCAAGAAACAGGTGTAACGAGCGGCGCGGCGCTGATTTACTGTCCTCATACGACAGCGGGCATTACAATTAATGAAAATGCCGATCCGGATGTCAAAACAGATATGCTCAGAAGGTTTGATGAGGTGTATCCGTGGGAACACGAGCTGGACCGCCACATGGAGGGCAATACTGCTGCGCACATGAAGTCGAGTACGGTGGGAGCTTCACAGCTTGTCATTATTGAAAACGGCCGGCTGATTCTAGGAACATGGCAGGGCATTTATTTCTGTGAATTTGACGGCCCGCGTACACGGACTTGTTATATCAAAATCATGGGGTAACAGGAGGGTTTTCATGACGGAATGGATGAAAGTATTATCGCTGACAAAACCTGTCATCCAGGCGCCAATGGCCGGGGGGCTTGTCACGCCCGTCCTGGCAGCCGCTGTGTCAAATGAAGGCGCGCTTGGAAGTCTGGCATCCGGATATCTCAGTCCCGACATGCTCGAAAAGCAGATCATTGAGATGCAGCAGCTGACTGATCGAGTATTTCAGGTGAATGTGTTTGTTCCAGAAAGCAGAAAAGAACCGGATGAGGACATCGTTCAAACTTGGAAAAATAAGATTCCGTGCGCCGAACAGGCTCCTTCATTCTCTTCAGAGGAAGAAGAATGGGACGACTTCCATAAAAAAATGAACATCATTCTCAAACACAATGTAAAAGCCTGTTCATTTACGTTTGGCATTCCGCCGGATGAAAGCATTCAAGCGTTAAAGAAAAATGGCTGCTGTCTCATCGGGACAGCTACGACTCCGCAGGAAGCCGTTCTGCTTGAAGAATGCGGAATGGACATCATTGTACTGCAAGGTAGCGAAGCGGGCGGCCACCGCGGGTCTTTTCTGCCGGTCAGCGGAGAATCGACACTTGGCCTCATGTCGCTCATTCCCCAAGCGGCAGACGCCGTTTCCGTTCCAGTGATCGCGGCAGGCGGAATTGCCGACCGGCGCGGTGTCCAGGCCGCTCATTGTCTCGGAGCCCAAGGCGTACAGATCGGGACGCCGTTTCTCATGTGTGAGGAATGCGAAGTATCTGAAGCGTACAGGCGCGAATTAAAAAAAGCGCAAGGAACAGACACACGCCTCACCGCATTGTTTTCAGGTAAGCCTGCAAGGGGTATAGTCAATCAATGGATGAAAGAGCAGCAGGCTGAGGAGGCAAACGTGCTGCCTTATCCATTGCAAAACACGTTAACAAAGCCGATGAGAAAACACGCAGCCAAAGAAAAAGATTCCGGGTACATGTCTTTGTGGGCTGGGCAATCTGTCGGAATGCTGAACAGGCCCGCTGATGTGAAAACGCTGTTAGCCGAGCTTTGCCGAACGTAACTTGATAAACAGAGGTGACAGATGATGAACATTCTTCAATATTCTTATAAAAAAAGAGGGAAAATTGAGTTTGTATTTGAAGGCTGGCCTCACTCAAAAGTTACAATGGCTCCTATCAAAGGCTACTATTTTGTCCGCTTTATCAAATGGAGCAGTCTAGATCCAATTGTGACAAGACATGACCTTGAAAAAATGGAGTGGGCTGCGAACCAGTTTTTCGGCACAGCCCCTTTTTATCGAAAACGAAAAGCATTTGAAACCCCATCGTCTCGAAAATAGGCGATGGGGTTTTTAGCGGACGATGCGGTAAAGAGACGGAACATCCAGTCTGGTCGCCTGAGACAGAAGGTAGGCTGGCTGTATGGCTCCTTTTCTTCTAAAAGAATTCAGCTTATCGATAATTTGCTGTCCGCTTAAGATTCCGAGGCCATGGGCGAAATATTTATCTTCTCGCAGTAAAATCACATTTTCGCCTCTCCACTGGGCTTTTTGCGGATCAAATTCAGGATTTTTAAAATACAAACAATCTCCGAGAAAAAAGTGATGTCCTGTTTCCGTATATATCGGCAATTTCTCATAATGCCAGTCATATAAAATAATTCTGTTAAAGGTGGCATCAAATTTTTCTTCCCCGATGGTATCGATCAAGGCCAAGTAATAAATGACAACAATTGCGGTCGCACATTCAAACGCGTAAAACGGGCCGTTTTCAGCTATGTCCCGAATCGCTTTTGAAGGCGGCATTCTGTATTTCAGCTCTAAGGCGCCTTCCGGTGAAACCCTCCAATGCGCTGTATTCCCGTATGTTTTTAAAAAAGTGGCAAACTTCGCCCCGCTTTTGTGCAGCGTTTTAGCAGCTGCAACGATATTCATCCGCAGTTTAAGCTCAAACATCAGTTCTGCAATTGAATGATAATCAAACTGAACAGGCGTCTCAATCATCTCTTTTAACAGAGGATTTAGATTCTCATCAATCTGCCAGTTTTCAATATCTTGGGGACGGAGCAATTGTCCGGATACAATAATCATCTTTAGCCCCCCTTGTTTTTTATAAGATATGCAAAGGGCTTGGGCAATGAAAGTTAAAAAGACAGAAGACAGCCGAAAAAGAACTTCTTCCATTTTTTATTTTAAAACTTTTTTAAGCAGCCGATATATACTGTATCAAACCTGAAGGAGAAACTGGACATGAAGACTTTTATCAATTGGCTGAAGAAACCGTCTATCTCAAGAAAATTAATCGTCTCATTTATTGCGATTCTCATTATCCCTATTCTTATATTGGAATTTAGTTCTTATCGAAGCGCAAGCGGAAAGCTGGAACAGGAAATTATGGGAAATGCGAAAAGCAGTGTCGATACATTTAATACAACCGTTACAAATGATCTGGGAACAAAAGTGACAGCGGTCACCTTTTTCAGTGAAACTCTTAAAAGCTCCGCATTCAAAGGAAAGTCTAATCAAGAAGAGCTCAAGGCCAAATTTTCACAATACGTATCTATCAATCAAGGGGTAGCCAGAATTTATGGAGGCGCAGAAAACGGCACCTACGTACAAGCACCCAAAGAACAATTGCCGGATGGATACGATCCGAGACAACGCCCTTGGTACCAAGATGCGATGAAGGCAGGCGGTGAAATTGTCGTGACAGATCCTTACGTGGCAGCGAGTGACGGAAGTATGGTCATTACCATTGCCCAGAAGCTGAAGGACGGATCTGGCGTTGTCGCCATGGATATCACCATTGATAAATTGTTAGAACAGATGAAACAAATCAAGGTCGGAAAAGAAGGCTATGTTTTCATTGCAACGAAAAACAAAACCTATGTTGCCCACCAGAACCATAAGGCTGGAGAAAAGCTGTCAGGAGACTGGGTTGCCAAAATGTATGCCGATAACAGCGGTGAACTCCAATACACTCTGGGTAACGAAGATAAAAAGATGACCTATACAACAAATGAACTGACTGGGTGGAAAATAGCCGGCACAATGTATATGGATGAAATAAAGGATGCCTCAAAGTCTGTGCTCATAACAGGCATGATCGTGCTGATCGCTTCCATTGTGGCAGGCGGGTTTTTAATTCTGTTTATCGTTCGTTCGATTACAAAACCGTTAAAACGTCTCGTTCAATCATCGAAAACGATCAGCAGCGGGGATCTGACAGAAACGATCAAAATCCGTTCAAAAGATGAGCTTGGAGAGCTTGGGGTGAGCTTCAATGAAATGGGACAATCTCTCCGCTCACTGATCAGTGCTATTCAGGACTCGGTAAACAATGTGGCTGCATCGTCCGAACAGCTTACTGCATCTGCCGGACAAACAAGTAAAGCCACCGAGCATATCACGATGGCGATTGAGCAGTTCTCAAACGGAAACGAGGAGCAAAGCGAAAAGGTTGAATCCAGCTCTCATCAGCTGAACTTAATGAATGAAGGGCTCCAGCAAGTCTCACAAACATCATCAGACATTGCAAAGGCGTCTATCCAATCAACGGAAATCGCCGGAACGGGTGAAAAGTTTGTCCAGCAGACAGTCGGACAAATGTACTCGATTAATCAATCGGTTCAGCAGGCTGAAGCTGTTGTCAAAGGCTTAGAAGGAAAATCAAAAGACATTACAAGCATTTTGAGAGTCATAAACGGCATCGCTGACCAAACAAACCTGCTGGCATTAAACGCAGCCATTGAAGCTGCGCGTGCTGGAGAATCAGGACGCGGCTTCTCTGTCGTTGCGGAGGAAGTGCGCAAACTGGCTGTTCAATCAGCCGATTCAGCAAAAGAAATCGAAAAGCTGATCCAAGAAATTGTAGCAGAAATCGAAACTTCTCTTCACATGTTTAAAGAGGTCAATCAGGAAGTACAGTCTGGACTTGTTGTCACAGACAATACAAAAGAAAGCTTCCAGAGCATTTTCAGCATGACAAACGAAATCGCGGGCAAATTGCAGACGATGAATTCCACCGTCGAACAGCTGTCAGGCCGTTCACAGCATGTTTCAGCAGCAGTCAGCGGCATTGCCGATGTGTCGAAAGAAAGCTCGGCAAGCATCCAAGACATTGCCGCATCAGCCGAGGAGCAGCTTGCCTCTATGGAAGAAATCAGTTCATCAGCGACCACTCTTGCGCAGATGGCAGAAGAGCTTCGTGATCTGACGAAGCAATTCAAAATCGAATAAAAGCAGAAAAACAGCGCTTATCAAGGCGCTGTTTTTTCGTGAAGGAAATAATCCTAAAGACCTTATATCAACGGTGATATTAGAACTATTTTTCATTTTTACCTTCAATTTCAATGTAATATAAAGGAAGAACCGCCGATATAATTTGTAAATTATTGAAAGAAGGTTCAATAGGATGAAAAAAACACTCACCACTATTCGCAGGTCATCAATTGCCAGGAGACTTATTATTTCTTTCCTGCTGATCTTAATTGTTCCCATTACCGTCCTTTCGGTAAGCGCTTATCAATCAGCAGTTGCCTCTCTTGATATACAGATGACGCAAAGCGCAAAGGAAAATGTTCAAATATTAGATCATATCATTGATGATAAAATCAGCACGACTGAAAAAAGCCTCGCGTTTTTCAGCGATTGGGCTACAGCAGATAAGTTTAAGGATAAAAAGAAAACAGAGATGAAACAGGAATTCAAACAATTTATTCAAATGAATGACAATGTAGCTGCGGTATTTTCCAGCAGTAAAGACGGAGAATTCACACGTTATCCGTACGCAGACATGCCGAGTGACTTTAATGCTTTAGAACGAGATTGGTACAAAGAAGCAATGGCCAATAAAGGCAAAACAATCGTCACTGAGCCTTATGAATCTATTTCATCAGGAAAAATGGTCGTCACCATTGCCCGACAGACGGAGGATGGATCAGGCGTTGTCGCTATTGATATGAAAATTGATGATCTGGTCACAACTGCTAAAGGAATTAATATCGGCAAAGAAGGCTATGCTTTTATCTTAAGCCCAAATAAAAAAGTCATTGCCTACTCCGGAGAAAAAGCGGGAACAGAGTTAAAAGGGGACTGGGTTGATAAGCTCTACAAGAATAAAAGCGGCGACTTTGAATATACGTACCAAGGCAAAGAGAAGAAAATGGCGTTTGCCACAAGCGAAACAACAGGCTGGAAAATCAGCGGAACGATGTATACGGATGAGATCCGCGATGCTGCAAGCAAAGTTCTGACCATGGCTTCAATCGTTCTGGCGATTGCCATCGCAGCTGGAATTACGGCAATTTATTTTGTAATTCGGTCGATCACAAAGCCATTAAGACGCATTGTCACATCAGCTGAAAAAATCAGTGAAGGCGATCTAACCGAAACGATTGAAATCAATTCAAAAGATGAACTCGGTGTTCTGAGCCAGAGCTTCAATCATATGGCCCACTCGCTTCGCTCACTCATTCACGGCATCAAAGATTCAGTAGAACACGTTGCTTCATCATCAGAAGAATTGACTGCATCCGCTGACCAGACAAGCAGAGCTACTGAGCATATTACGATGGCCATCGAGCAATTTTCAAACGGCACCGAAAGCCAAAGCGACAAAATTGAGACAACAACCGGGCAAATTAATGAAATGAACGATGGATTGGCTGAACTGGCGCGGGCTGCCGCAGTGATTACAGAAACATCCGCAAATTCCACAGAAGCATCAAGCGAGGGTGAGACACTTGTACAGAAAACAGCCGGCCAAATGAATACGATTGACCACTCAGTAAAAGAAGCGGAACAAGTGGTGAAGGGGCTGGAAGTCAAATCAAAGGATATCACGAATATTTTGCGGGTTATCAACGGCATTGCAGATCAAACCAATCTTTTGGCTTTAAATGCCGCCATCGAAGCGGCCAGAGCGGGAGAATACGGCCGGGGCTTCTCCGTCGTCGCTGAGGAAGTGAGAAAACTCGCGGTACAATCAGCTGACTCGGCAAAGGAAATTGAATCACTGATCAGCGAAATTGTGAAAGAAATTCACACATCATTGAACGTGCTTCAGTCCGTAAACAAAGAAGTTGAAACAGGGCTTGTCATGACAGGTGAAACAAAACAAAGCTTCAAACATATATCTCACATGACCAATCAAATTGCTTCCGAACTGCAAAACATGAATGCGACGGTTGAGGAGCTGTCAGCAGGAGCTCAAGAAATTTCCGCTGCTTCAAATGATATCACAGCCATTTCTAAGGAAAGCTCGGACGGCATCCAAGATATAGCCGCTTCAGCCGAGGAACAGCTGGCATCCATGGAGGAAATCAGTTCATCGGCACAGACGCTTGAAAGAATGTCTGAAGAACTCCGTGATCTGACAAAACGATTTAAAGTGGATAAGGAATAGTGCTAAATAACTATCTATTTATGGGAAATTAGTTACTTTCGTTAAATTTCTTCTTTTTTACTGTATATATTTACCCATTTCCTGCCGATATGAAGGGTAGCATAAAAAAGGAGAAATGAATGATGAAAAAAATACTCCAACTAATAAAACAAAGATCTATTACACGGAAGCTACTCGTTTCCTTTCTGTCGATTCTCATCATACCGGTTGTCATATTGGCTGCCATTGCGTATCAATCGGCAAGCAGCTCGCTCGACAGACAGATGATGGGGAGCGCATTAGAAAATGTACAGCAATTAAACGAAATCATTAACACCAGCATCGGTGAAAAAGAAAACAGCGCTGCTTACTTCAGCGAATGGCTGACAAAAGAGAGATATAATGCAAAAAGCAATGCAAGTATTAAAGAGAAATTCTCACAATATATCAGCATAAACAAAGATGTAGAATCCATTTACACAAGTGACAAAAACGGGCGCTTTACCCGTTACCCGGATCTTCAGATGCCGAGCGATTATAACCCGGTTGAACGCGACTGGTACAAAAAAGCGGTTGCGAATAAAGGGAAAGTCGTGGTTACAGACCCGTATAAAACAGCCTCTACGAACACAATGGTTGTGACAATCGCTCAACAGACAAAAGATGGTTCAGGCGTTATCGCAATCAACATGACGATTGAAAATCTGCTGAAAACAACTAAAAAAGTCAACATCGGCAAACAAGGCTACGCATTTATCATGACGAAGGACAATAAGGTTGTCGCCCATCCTAATGAAACCTCAGGAACTGAATTGAAAGGTGACTGGACCGATAAAATGCTAAATGCTGATAAAGGCGATTTTCAATATACCATGGACGGCGATAAGAAAAAAATGGCCTTTGACACAAACAAGTTAACGGGTTGGAAAATTGGCGGCACCATGTATTTGGATGAAATCCATGAGGCAGCCCAGCCTGTCCTTCATCTTGCTTTAATTGTCTTGGCCGCAGCTATTATCATAGGAATTATTGTCATGACACTGATCATTCGGTCGATTACAACGCCGCTGAAACAGCTTGTCGGTTCCTCTAAGCGGATCAGCGAGGGAGATTTGACTGAAACCATTGATATCCGTTCAAAAGATGAATTGGGCGAACTCGGCAAAAGCTTTAACAATATGGCGTCGTCACTTCGTTCTCTCATCCACGCTATCCAGGATTCCGTGGACAATGTTGCTGCTTCCTCTGAGGAGCTGACCGCATCAGCCGCGCAAACGAGCAAGGCAACAGAGCACATTACATTGGCGATTGAACAATTTTCTAACGGCAATGAAAAACAAAACGAAAACATTGAAACTGCAGCAGAGCACATTTATCAAATGAATGACGGATTGACGAATATGGCCCAAGCTTCTGAAGTCATCACAGATTCATCTGTTCAGTCAACAGAAATTGCAAGCGAAGGCGGCAAGCTTGTTCATCAAACCGTCGGCCAAATGAACGTCATTGACAAGTCTGTAAAAGAAGCAGAACAAGTCGTACGCGGATTGGAAACGAAATCGAAAGACATTACCAATATTTTGCGTGTGATTAACGGTATCGCAGACCAGACGAACCTGCTTGCCTTAAACGCAGCAATTGAAGCGGCGCGCGCAGGCGAGTACGGCCGAGGCTTCTCCGTTGTAGCGGAAGAAGTGAGAAAACTGGCAGTTCAGTCAGCAGATTCAGCAAAAGAGATTGAAGGATTAATCATCGAAATTGTGAAGGAAATCAATACATCTCTCGGCATGTTCCAGTCTGTCAATCAAGAGGTGCAAACAGGCCTTGACATCACAGATAAAACAGAAATAAGCTTTAAACGCATTTCTGAAATGACGAACCAAATCGCCGGCGAACTGCAAAACATGAGTGCAACGGTTCAGCAGCTTTCTGCCAGCTCCGAGGAAGTTTCTGGAGCGTCCGGGCACATTGCATCGATTTCAAAAGAAAGCTCAGCTCATATACAAGATATCGCGGCGTCAGCCGAAGAGCAGCTTGCTTCCATGGAAGAAATCAGCTCGTCAGCAGAAACCCTTTCGTCGATGGCGGAAGAGCTTCGCGATATGACAAAACGATTCAAAATCGAATAGTAAGCCAAAACACCCGGGCCTGTACGCTCGGGTGTTTTTTTTAGTTTTTTTATTAAACCTTTTATCCTAGTTTGACGATATTAGATTTAGCTTAAAGGAGGAGTCAACTAGAATGGGAAAAATGATACAATGGATCAAACAGCCATCGATCAGCAAACCGCTTATCGCTGCGTTTCTGGCAGTGCTTATTTTGCCGGTTGGGGTTTTAGCATATTTCAGTTATCAATCAGCTTGGAACGCACTGGACAGGGAACTTACGAGTAGTGCAATGGGGAACGTTGAAGAGCTCAACAGCACCCTGCAAAACAAATTGAATAATAAAGTAAAAGCAATTGATTATTACAGTGAGACGATCGATAAAGATCTATTACAAGGAAAAAATAAAACCTCACTAAATGAGAAATTTAAGCAGTATACAACATTGAATGCCGATGTAGGCGCAATCTATGTTGCTTCAGAAGATAAGAAGCTTTACAAATATCCGGATAGCGGCGTTCCTAAAGGCTTCGATCCGACAGGGCGTGACTGGTACAAACAAGCCGTTGCGAAAAAAGGACAGGCTGTTTTCTCAGAACCGTATACTGATGAAGCAACAGGGGATATGGTTGTCACAATTTCAAAACAATTAAAAGACGGTTCAGGGGTTATAGCACTTGATTTAAATCTGGATGAAGTGCTTTCCGCTTCACAGAGAATCAAAATCGGCAAAAACGGCTTTGCCTTTATTACAACGGGCAACAAAAAATATATCGCCCATCCGACGATTAAGCCTGGGACAACTGGATCCGGCGACTGGACAAACCAAGTATATTCCAAAGGAGAAGGCTCATTTGAATATACTTTCGAAGGCAAAGAAAAGAAAATGGCCTTTACGACAAATAAACTGACAGGCTGGAAAATCGCGGGCACGTACTTTGTCAGTGAATTGCAAGATGCTTCAAGCCCGGTTCTGAACACAGCGATTATCATTCTATGCGTGTCACTTGTCATCGGCGGCATACTTATTCTCTTTATTATCAGTGCCATTACCAAGCCGTTAAGAAAACTGGTTTCTACATCCGCGAAAATCAGCAGCGGAGATCTGACAGAAGTCATTGATATTCACTCGAAAAACGAGTTTGGACAGCTTGGCGATAGCTTTAACGAAATGTCTGCCTCATTGCGTTCTGTGATCGGGGTTATTCAAACGTCTGTAGAAAACGTCGCTTCATCTTCTGAAGAGTTGACGGCAAGTGCAGCCCAAACGAGCAAGGCAACCGAACATATCACACTTGCCATCGAACAGTTCTCAGATGGCAACGAGGCGCAAAGCGAGAAACTGGAAACAAGTTCAAACCATCTTTCTCAAATGAACGATGGGATTTCAAAAGTGGCTCAGGCTTCTTCAACGATTACGAAGTCATCGATCCAGTCCTCCGAGGCAGCAGGCAGCGGAGAAAAACTGGTGGAGCACACAGTCGGTCAAATGAAAACAATCGATCAATCCGTTCAAAAAGCGGAAGCGGTGGTGAAGGGTCTTGAAACAAAATCGCAAGACATCACAAGTATCTTGAATGTGATTAACGGCATTGCTGATCAAACCAACCTGCTGGCATTAAATGCTGCGATTGAGGCGGCAAGAGCGGGAGAATACGGAAGAGGCTTCTCAGTAGTTGCGGAAGAGGTCAGAAAACTTGCCGTACAATCAGCAGGCTCTGCCAAGGAAATTGAAGGGTTAATTCAAGAGATTGTCAGAGAAATCAGCACTTCGCTTGCGATGTTCCAATCTGTGAATCATGAAGTGAAGGAAGGCTTGCAGATTACTGACCAAACAGCGGAAAGCTTTAAACAAATCTACGAGATGACAACCCAAATTTCTGGTGAATTGCAAAACCTAAACGCAACGGTTGAACAGCTGTCAGTTGGATCGCAGGAAGTGACAAGTGCGGTTGAAGACATTTCTGAAGTGTCGAAAGAAAGCTCAGCAGGCATTCAGGACATCGCAGCTTCGGCGGAAGAACAGCTTGCTTCCATGGAAGAAATCAGCTCTTCAGCTGAAACATTGGCAAACATGGCGGAAGAACTTCAGGACATCACGAAGAAATTTAAAATTGAATCATAATAATGAAAGAGAAAGCGGCATCAGCTGCTTTCTTTTTTTATTGAAAACAAAAATAAACAAAAACAATTCAAAAATAAACAAATATCATATATAATGAAAACGGATACAAATAAAAGGGACGGAGGAATATCAAATATGGTGAAACATGTATGGGATTCAGAGCGTGCTGCACAGCTGCCGAAAGGTGTAGAGGAATTGGTGTACAGGTCCAATCTGATCGGGTCAGATCGCACTGTCTGCAACTGGGGTGGCGGGAATACGTCTATGAAAACAACGGAAAAGGATTTCAGAGGCCGTGAAACAGAAGTCATGTGGGTGAAAGGAAGCGGTTCAGATTTGGCAACAATGACAGCGCATAACTTTACCGGTTTAAAATTAGATGACATCCGCCCGCTGATTGAAAGGGACCACATGTCAGATGAAGAAATGGTAGACTACTTGTCTCATTGTATGATAGACAGCAAACATCCCCGTCCTTCAATTGAAACGCTGTTACACGCTTTTCTGCCATACAATCATGTTGACCATACCCACCCCGATGCGATTATCAGCATTTGTTGCGCTGATAATGGAAAACAAATTGCAGAAGACATTTACGGAAACTGGTTTGTATGGGTGCCATACGTCCGCCCTGGATTTACTTTGTCTAAAATGATCGCTGAAGGCGTAGCGAACAATCCCAACGCCGAGCTTGTGTTAATGGAGAAACACGGCTTAGTCACTTGGGGAGAGACGTCTGAAGCATGTTATGAAAAAACGATATCCATCATTCAAGAAGCCGAGCAGTATATTAACGACCGGATCAATCCAAATAAGATATTCGGAGGCAAAAGATATCAGCCGCTGCCGGAAGATCAAAGAAAACAAATCTTGGCAGGCATCATGCCTGTGATCAGAGGCGCTGTAAGTGAAGAAAAGAAAATGATCCTTTCCTATGATGATCATGACGACGTCTTGGAATTTGTAAACAGTGTTCAAGCGCCAGTGCTCTCGCAAATCGGTGCGGCATGCCCGGATCACCTAGTTCACACAAAACGGGTTCCGCTGTACATTGAGTGGAATCCGGAAACTCAAGATGTGCGCAAGCTTGTGGAACTGGTCAAGTCAGGAGTCGAGCATTTTGCATCAGAATATCATGCTTACTTTACACGCAATCAGCAGGAGGGGGATCAAATCTTTGAATCAGCCCCGCGGGTGATATTGATTCCTGGCATCGGAATGGTGAATACGGGAAAAAGTTATGCCATGTCTAAAGTGAGCGGCGCTTTATACCGGAGAGCCATCGCCGTTATGAAAGGGTCAACAGCTCTTGGTCACTTTGTTTCTTTAAATGAAAATGAATCCTACCATGTCGAATATTGGCCGCTCGAATTATATAAGCTCACGCTAGCCCCGCCGGAAGCAGAATTTTCCCGTAAAGTAGCGTTGATAACAGGAGGAGCCGGCGGAATCGGCAGTGCAGCATGCCGACGCTTTGCAGCTGAAGGAGGGCACGTGATCGCTGCTGATCTTAATATAGAGGGTGCACAGAAAATTGCCGGGGAAATAAACGATGCATACGGAGAAGGACGGGCAATGGCTGTCAAAATGGATGTGACAAAGGAAGAGGAAGTACGGTCAGCCTTTGAACAAGCGGCGCTTGCTTACGGCGGCATTGATATCGTCGTCAATAATGCCGGACTGGCCACATCAAGCCCATTTGACGAAACAAGTCTAAAAGAATGGAATCTTAATATGAATGTATTAGGAACTGGCTATTTCCTTGTGGCCCGTGAAGCGTTTAAACAAATGAAACAGCAAAGCAGAGGCGGAAGCATGGTATTTGTCGGATCTAAAAATTCGGTTTATGCGGGAAAAAACGCCTCTGCCTACAGCTCGGTAAAAGCGCTTGAAACCCATTTGGCGAGATGTATCGCAGCAGAGGGTGGAGAATTCGGTATTCGGGTCAACTCCGTTTTGCCTGATGCGGTTCTTCAAGGATCGGCAATCTGGGGGTCAAGCTGGCGGGAGGAACGGGCCGCGGCGTACGGGATTGAGCCAGATCAGCTGGAGGAACATTATCGGAAACGAACGGCGCTGCTCGTCAATATTTACCCGCAGGATATTGCCGAAGCCATCGCATTCTTCGCTTCTTCTAAAGCCGAAAAAACAACGGGCTGCATGATCACGGTAGACGGCGGCGTCCCGGCTGCTTTTACGCGTTAGAAATATGCTATGATAGAAAAACAATAAGACGGATTATGATATGAGGAAGGGCGTTACCAATGCTAGTAGCAGAACGGCAGCAAAAAATAGTGGAAATAGTGAATATGCGTTCAAGCATCCGTGTATCCGAATTAAGTGACATATTTTCTGTCACAGAGGAAACCATTCGGCGCGACCTTGAGAAGCTTGAGAAAGAACATAAACTGAGCCGGAGCCACGGAGGAGCGGTCAGTATTCAGCAGCAGGAATCAGAAGTTCATTTTTCTGAACGGGAAATTACAAATGTCGTAGAAAAAAAAGCCATCGCTCATGAAGCGGCCAAATATGTAAAGAGCGGAGACCGAATCATTCTCGATGCAAGCACCACCGCCTGGTACATGGCGAAAATACTCCCTGATATTGAGCTCACCGTCATTACAAATTCAATGAAGGCAGCCTTTGAGCTCAGCAATAAAGAAAACATATCAGTCATTTCGACAGGCGGCATTTTGCTGGTAAAATCATTATCGTTTGCCGGCCCGTTAGCAGAGCGTTCACTTGAGACCTATCACGTCAACAAAACCTTTCTGTCATGTAAAGGCTTTGACATAAACAACGGGATGAGCGACTCAAACGAGTGGCAGGCGCTGCTCAAAAAACGGATGATCGAAAGGTCGGACCAGACCATTTTGATGGCCGATTCAAGCAAATGGGGGAACCGCGAGTTTTCACATATTGCCTCGCTGCAAGATGTCAGCCGCCTTATTACGGATTCTGGACTTGATCCGGCATCGGTAAAAGCTCTCGAGGACAAAAAGGTGAAGGTGACAGCTGTTCCTCTTTCGAAGAGAGGGTGAAAGGATGATTTATACTGCCATTGATATAGGCGCATCAAGCGGGAGAATCATGGTAGGTGAACTGAAGGAAGGGAAGCTTGACATACAAGAGATTCACAGATTCGCTAACGGTTTCAGTCAAAGAGACGGGCATTGCTTTTGGGATATTAATCATTTGCTAAAACAAATCCTGCAAGGACTGCAAAAAGTAAAGACGCTTGGGTATGAACACTGCACCGTAGGCATTGATACATGGGCAGTTGATTATGTCTTACTGGACGACAAAGGCGATCGGTTGCGGGAAGCAATATCCTACCGTGATAGAAGAACAGATCACACAATAGACAAACTGGAACATACCCTCTCAAAAGCCGCAATCTATCAAAAAACAGGAATACAATTTCAGCCTTTCAACACGATTTATCAATTGTATGAAGAAGACCGTGAGCTGCTGAAAAAGACAGATAAAGTCATGATGGTTCCTGATTATTTAGGCTATTGTTTAACCGGAAAAGCCGTAACAGAAATCACAAATGCATCCACAACACAGCTTTTAAACGTCTCAACCGGAAAGCTTGATCCTGAATTGCTTGAAGCCGTGTCTGTTCAGGAACAGCAATTTGCTCCGCTGACTGAACCGGGGCGTGAGCTCGGGATGCTGAGAAATGATTGGTTTCCGGATTATGATCTGCCGACTTGCAAGGTGATGACAGTCGCAACGCATGATACTGCCTCGGCCGTCATCGCGGCCCCAGGTGTAAACGATAGCTGGGCGTATATCAGCAGCGGAACATGGTCGTTAATCGGGGTTGAAAACAAAACGCCGATATTAACCGACCTGGCTTTAAAAAACAACTATACAAATGAACGCGGCGCAAACAACACCATTCGTTTTCTCAAAAACATCATCGGCATGTGGGTGATACAAGAAGTAAGACGGCAATTACAAGCAGATTACTCTTTTCAGCAGCTTGCAGAAGCAGCCCGAAAAACAGAACCATTTCAGCAGTTTATAAACTTAAATGATGAACGTTTCCTGAATCCAGACAGCATGATAGAGGAAATAGAACATTATTGCAGAGAAACCCGCCAAAAGATTCCCCACACTGCAGGCGAACTTGCCTGTTGCATCTACAGCAATTTAGCCATCATCTATGCGATAGCCATCAAAGAGCTGGAAACGATCACAGAAAAACCGATTGAGCAGCTTCATATCATCGGCGGCGGAGCCCGAAATGATTTCTTAAATCAATTAACAGCAGACATGAGCGGAAAAGCGGTATACGCAGGGCCCATAGAGGCAACCGCCATCGGAAATCTGCTGATGCAAATGATTGCTGCCAAAGAAGTCAAAGACATAAAAGAAGCCCGGCAAGCCGTCAGAAATTCCTTTCCGATCAAAGTGTTTACACCAAAAGACATTGACAGAAGCACGATCATTCAGTCATTTCATCAAACTGTTGTGAAAGCGCTATCTAAAAGGTGAAGAGGTGATCAGGTTTGATTAGAAAAGCCAGTATCATGTTTGTCCATCAAGACAAGTACGAAGAATACAAACAGCGGCATGATGACATTTGGCCTGAAATGGCAGAAGCACTCAAAGCTCATGGAGCGCACCATTATTCCATTTTTTTAGACGAGGAAACAGGCCGGCTTTTTGCTTATTTAGAAATAGAGGATGAAGAGAAGTGGAGAAAGATGGGAGACACAGAAGTTTGCCGGAGATGGTGGAAATCGATGTCGCCATTAATGAAAACAAATCCAGATTTCAGTCCTGTTTCGATAGATCTTAAGGAAGTTTTTTATTTGGATTAAAAAACTGAAAAAGGGAGAGAGCCGCATGACCATAAAAACCAATTATGACAGTGCAAAACAGGCATATGAAAAATGGGGAATTGATGTTGAAGAGGCGCTTCGGCAATTAGAGCAAGTGCCCATTTCAATCCACTGCTGGCAGGGTGATGACATTGAGGGCTTTGAAGTAAATAAGGGTGAGCTTTCAGGCGGAATTGACGTGACCGGCAATTATCCCGGAAAAGCGCAAACCCCTGAAGAATTAAGAAGAGATTTGGAGAAGGCTCTTTCTCTCATTCCTGGAAAGCACCGCGTAAACCTGCATGCGATATACGCAGAAACAAACGGGGAAGCGGTAGAACGGGACAAATTGAAGCCGCATCATTTTGAAAACTGGGTGAAATGGGCAAAAGAGCTCGGTCTCGGTTTAGATTTTAATCCGACCTTGTTTTCGCATGAGAAAGCGGCTGACGGACTCACCCTTTCACACCCCGATCCGACCATCAGGGAATTTTGGATCAGGCATTGCATCGCTTGCCGCCGTATTGGAGAATACTTCGGGAAAGAATTAGGCACACCTTGCTTGACGAATATTTGGATTCCTGACGGCTATAAGGATATCCCGAGTGACAGGCTGACACCGCGTAAAAGACTAAAAGAATCACTGGATCGGATCTTCGCAGAGGAGATCAATGAACAACACAATCTTGATTCGGTCGAGAGCAAGCTGTTCGGGCTTGGTTCTGAATCATATGTTGTCGGATCTCATGAATTTTATTTAGCTTACGCTTTGACGAATCATAAGCTTTGTTTACTTGATACAGGCCATTACCACCCGACTGAAACGGTATCAAACAAGATCTCGTCAATGCTGCTTTACACAGACAAACTCGCCTTGCATGTGTCTCGGCCTGTTCGCTGGGATAGCGATCATGTTGTGGTTTTAGACGATGAATTGAGAGAAATCGCTCTTGAAATTGTACGCAATCAGGCTATCGAGAAGGTCGCCATCGGCCTGGATTTTTTCGATGCCAGCATTAACCGTGTTGCCGCCTGGACCATTGGAACGAGAAATATGATTAAAGCTTTATTGTATGCATTGCTTCTCCCGAACGGCTATTTAAAACAATTGCAGGAAGAGGGCCGCTATACAGAAAGGCTGGCGCTGATGGAGGAATTCAAAACATATCCTTTCGGGGCCATCTGGGATTCCTACTGTGAGCAAATGGGCGTGCCGGTAAAAGAGGCATGGCTTCATGACATAAAAGAGTATGAACAAGAGGTGCTTTTAAAGAGGAAGGCATCTTCTCCGATTGTCTAATAAAAAAATCCGCCGCGGCATTTGCACGCGGGCGGATTTTTTAGGCTTGATCAGCAGGGTACACAATCCCCATTTGCTTTCTTGCTTCTTCCATGATTTTTGCAGTGATCATTGACCGTTCAAATGTATTTTCTTCAGATTCCTGTTTGTTCTCTTTTATGAGCGTGACAAATTCTTCCGCTTCGTAGAACATCGCCGGTTTAGGATCGTGAATCGAAATATTTTCCAGACGGCCATCGCGATAGCGGATTTCCACTCGTTCTGGCCGGTGAATCGTATCGATTACAATCGTCCCGTCTTCACCCTGGATTTCCGCCGGGGCATAGGAAGTTGAGATTTTAGAATGCATCAGAACGGCTTCGAACCCGTCGTAAGACAGAATGACGGTTCCTTCCCCATCCACTCCGGAAGATAAAGCGTACCCATTCGCTTTCACATCCTGCGGCTCACCAAACAGCACGACGGCAGGATAAATACAATAGACTCCGATATCCATTAATGACCCATTGGAAAGCTCAGGCTGAAACGCATTCAAGACGGTACCGTTTCTGAACGCGTCATACCGTGAGGAGTACTGGCAGTAGCTCGCGGTAAATCTGCGGACAGTGCCGATTTTATGTAGGTGGTTTTTCAGCTCTTTAAAATTCGGCAGGAAAGTGGTCTTCATCGCTTCCATGAGGACAACGCCGTTTGCCTTAGCCGCTGAAATCATCTCTTCCGTTTCTTTTGTATTCGAAGCAAACGGCTTTTCGCAAAGCACATGCTTGCCATGGTTCATAAAGAGAACGGCTTGTTCCTTGTGAAAGGCATTCGGACTGGCTATGTATACGGCATCAAAGCAATCGCTTGCCGCCATTTCCTGAAGGTCTGAGAAAGTGTGTTCAGCGTTATGTTTAGCAGCAAACTCGGCAGCGCGGTCAGCCGATCTTGAATAAACAGCTGTCAGCTGAAAATCTTCTATCTCCGCTGCTGATTCAAGAAAGCGGTCTGTAATCCAGTTGGTTCCTATTATTGCAAAACGTATCACTCTTATCGCTCCTTTTGCATGATATAGCTAAATTATAGCTTAAAAAGGAGAAAAGCACATGATAGATCAAATCACATTTTTAAAGCAAGGAAGTTTTTCCAGCAATTAACGGTTTTTATTTTTCATTATAGGGACGATAGTGTACAATTTAATTAAACTATATATGACGGAGGAACGATAGTGGAGACGTTGCAAACATGGAGCGGCAGATTCAAGCGATTCTTCTTGGACAATAAGTTTGTTTTATTTTTGCTTGTGCTGCTGCTGATTGGTTTAAATATTCTCGTTTTTACAAAAACATCATTTATTTTCACCCCGATTATTGTTCTTCTCAAAACGATTTCACTGCCGATTATTTTAACAGGCATTGTTTATTATCTGTTAAACCCAGTCGTCGATTTCCTTGAGAGAAGAAGAATTAGAAGAATCTATTCTATTTTGCTGTTATATCTATTGATTATCGGGCTGATCACGATCACGATCGTGTCCATCATTCCCTTTTTAAAAGAACAAATTATGAGTTTGATTGACAACATACCGAGATATGTGGATGTCGTTGAAGATCAGACGAAACAGCTGATCGGCAGTAACTTCGTCAATCAGGCCCAGCAAACAATGAACATCAATATATCTGATCTCGCAACAAAGGTTTCAGATCAGGCAGCGACGATTGTGAACAGCACCTTTACCGGCGTTGGGAATTTTATCGGTGCTCTGACTGAGATTATCATTTCAATCGTTACGGTTCCGTTTATTCTTTTCTATTTATTAAAAGATGGAAAGAAATTGCCGGTCTACATACTAAAGTTTGTGCCGACTCGATTGAAAGAACAGACATACACAGTCTTAAGCGAAATGAATCATCGGTTAAGCTCTTATATCAGAGGCCAGATCATTGTCAGCTTCTGTATCGGCTTTTTGCTGTTTATCGGTTATTTGATAATCGGGCTGGATTATGCTTCATTGCTTGCCGTCATTGCGGCTTGTACAAGCATCGTTCCGTATTTAGGACCGACGATTGCCATTACGCCAGCGATTATCATCGCCATAGTGACATCGCCGCTCATGCTGCTCAAGCTGGTGATCGTTTGGACCATTGTTCAGCTGATTGAAGGGAAGCTGATTTCGCCGCAAATTATGGGAAAAAACCTTCATATCCACCCAATTACGATTATTTTTCTGCTGTTAACAGCCGGCAAGCTGTTTGGCGTTGTTGGAATCATTCTAGCAATTCCGGGCTATGCAGTTGCCAAAGTCATTACGACACATTTATTTGACTGGTTTAAAATGCGGTCACATTTATACGACGAAGAAAAAAATGAAAATACGTCAGGTCATAAAGTGTGATTTTCGTTTATAGTTATATAAGACGGGCTTTCCATTTATGGAAAGCTCCCGTTGTGTAAAAAAATAAATGTCTAATGGGGAGAATCAAAATCATGACTCTATGGGAATTGTTTGTAGCTGCCATTTTAGGAATCGTAGAAGGATTAACAGAGTACGCGCCGGTTTCTTCGACAGGACATATGATCATAGTAGACGATATCTGGCTTAAATCAAGCAATCTGATGTCAGAAGAAGCTGCTAACTCATTCAAAGTGGTTATTCAGCTAGGCTCCATTTTAGCAGTAGTTATCGTGTTTAAAGATCGGATTTTGAATTTGCTCGGCTTGAAAAAGAATATTACAAGCGACCAAAAGCAGGGACATAAATTAAGCATTGCCCAAATTGCCGTCGGGCTCGTGCCTGCAGCTGTTCTAGGCTTTTTGTTTGAAGATTACATTGATGAATATTTATTTTCCGTTAAAACTGTGGCCTTTGGTTTAATCGCCGGGGCAGTCCTGATGCTTTTTGCTGATTGGGTAAATAAACGGAAAGCAGCGACAGATACCCTCGACCGCATTTCCTATAAGCAGGCGATAGGGGTCGGCTTATTCCAATGTCTTGCCCTTTGGCCTGGTTTCTCGCGTTCCGGTTCAACCATTTCCGGAGGCGTTATTCTTGGTTTGAATCATCGCGCGGCAGCTGACTTTACGTTTATTATGGCAATGCCGATCATGATGGGAGCAAGCTTTCTAAGCCTTGTGAAGCATTGGGACAGCTTAAGCTCGGATCTGATGCCGTTTTTCATCGTCGGCTTTATCTGTGCCTTTGTTGTCGCGCTGTTTGTCGTCCGTTTCTTCCTAAAACTGATTAACAAAATCAAACTCGTCCCATTTGCAATCTATCGAATCATTCTCGGTGTGATTTTACTTTTGATCATGATGTAAGTTAAAAAAAGGCTCTTTTCGGAGCCTTTTTTTTCTGTCAATTTAAGAGGAAACAGCTTGTTTTTCAAAAAAAAATCATCTATAATAAATTTGACGTTACATACGGGGCCATAGCTCAGCTGGGAGAGCGCTACGCTGGCAGCGTAGAGGTCAGGGGTTCGAGCCCCCTTGGCTCCATACCTGTAAACCCTTATTCTATAAGGGTTTTTTTGTTTGTGAGGAAAAGGCCATTCGCTGAACCCTTTTGTTGTTCAGAAATCAAAGTAAAGCAGTTCACCTGTAAATCATGAATTTTCCAATACACCCCTTTGTTCCTCAAAGACCGTCATGTCTTCCAAAGGGGGTGAGTAGACATGAAGAGACACCATTCGTTCGGACGTAGGATTGGACATTTTGTGAATTAAACCTTTGGTTGAAATAAGGCATTCTCCTTCGTGGACAAAGTATGAATTAGAGAGTTCTGCGTGTTCGCCGGTTGAGCGATAAATTGAATTAAGAAGCTTTCCTTCTAGCACCATTGCACAACCAATGGATTGGCCATGATCGTGGACTGCTGTCTCCTTGTTTGGCGGAATGTTAATAACGATAATTTCCAATTCGTTGTTTCTATAGATGGCATTTCGGCCGTAAGCGTACTGGTCTGGTTCCTTAATATACGGTTGACTCAATTTTGATGCGTTTGGAATTTGTTTTAAAGAAGTTGCCAAATCTTTAATCGATGGATTTTTCAAGCCGCTAAAAATGTCTTGGATGCACTCATACAGTTCCATTCGTTTTTGCCTCCCGGATTATTTAAAATTTACAAACATTGGTATTTCGCAGATTAATTTATGGTATTTACCCATACACAATTTAGAGGCGGCAAACGCCCAGTGAATAAAAAAATTGTGCGGCCAAATGTTGTCTTATCACCAATTTATTCGAGTTTATTAGTGGGAATAGGGAATTGAAAGGGTTAAAGCCGCCTTGTCTCCAAAATACGATATCGGTCAAAAGCTGTTCAGCTTTTATTTTTTTGCTTGAAATTTGCGCCATT
>NZ_JAVAXX010000300.1:0-7416 GCF_042709275.1 Bacillus sp. LR_5
CCTTTGTAGTCGCCAAGCTTCACTTCAGGTTTTACTGTTACTTTCGCAGTGAAGATTAAGCTTTCGCCTTTTTCGATTTTTTCAACATCGATTTCAGGACGGTCTACAGGCTCGATTCCAGCTTCTTCAACCGCTTTAGGGTATTCTACAGGAAGAAGAATATCCAAAGCATCTTGGTAAAGAGCTTCTACGCCAAAGCGCTGTTCGAATAATCCGCGAGGAATTTTACCTTTACGGAATCCAGGAATTGAAACTTGTTTTACTACTTTTTTAAATGCATCATCAAGTGCTGTTTTAAACGTTTCAGCATCAACTTCAACCGTTAAAACGCCTTCGTTGCCTTCTTGTTTTTCCCATTTTACAGACATGTGTTTCCCTCCAAAAATCTATTCAGGTTGTGTCGGTCTTCCATTCTAAAGCAATCATACGGCTTCGTCCAACAAAAACAAAGCTGCCAAAGATCAGAATCATTATGTATAGATGTTAATAATGAACTGCAAAGCCTGTCCAACCGTATTTCTTATAACCCGTTATACACAAATACAACCACTATATTATAACATAACACATAGCGCTTTCAACTATATGGCGCGATTTACAAATAAGAAATTTCTTCAATATCTTTTAACATTGTGCAAGCTTCATCGAGTTCTCTGTCGGTAAATTCATACATCATATGAAGTTCTTCGCTTTCAATTTCAATCCCGTGCATCTCGTAACCGACTTTATGAAGGGCAGCCGCCCAAAGGTCAGCCGACAGCAATTTCGGCTGGAACGGATATAAAACGTACAAATGTCTTCTCCACAATTCCTCTACTGCTGCATATAAGGTTGGATTTTCATTTCCAAGTGTCTCATCCAGCACCCTGAGAACACGGTGCAGAATCGGCGCGGCATCAGGCGGAACAATCTCAGACGGTTCAATTGTCAACGACTCGCCAAATTTACTAATGTGTACAGGCTTACTGTACTCATGCTCAGCCAACAGCATGACAATCATCGTTTTGATAATCGGATGGGCTGAGGGGTCTTGGAGGATTGTTTTGAGCAATCCTGTATACTTTGCTACGTTACGGTCTTTTAAGGAATGGATGAGATTCATTTGCTCCTCAGGGCTTGCCAGCACTTTCTCGGTGTCAATTGTATCCTCATATTCTTCGGCCCAAGCCTCGTCCTCACGATCCGGATCGGTCATTTTCCGGCTGAAATCCAGCAGCTTATAAAATTGCTCGGCGCTTTCTGCCGGCAGCTGATTTTCTTCCAAAACGGCTTCAATGGTGCTTTTGACTTCCTCGTATTTTTTGAGCTGAATTAAGATGGTCATGTACACCTGCAAAACCGTAAAATAATGGCCATAACCTTCTTTGAGCATCTTCTCGCACACGCTTTTTGCCTCTTCCAGCTCGCCCAGCTCTAAAAAGCAGATGGCCATCCCTAAGTGAAGATCGGATTCAGTATCATCATATTTCATCGCTTCTGAAAACAGTTCAAGCGCTTCTTGATACTTTTTTTCCTTTAGTGATGACATCCCTTTTTCCACAAGGCGGTCTTTCAGATGAGGAAAAGGAATAATTTTTGCGTTCTTCTTGTCATGCGTCATACCTATATTCCTTTCAGGCATTTATTTTGTTCAAGTGTATCAACACCTGTGAACAAACACAAGAAATGAAAGGTTTCATCAGGCAAAAAAAGCCGCCGGACAAATACCGGCCGCTTTTTCAGGCTTGAAGCCAAGAGCTTCTTTGTGATTCAAATTGCTTAATGTCATCCTCCAGCAGCAGCGTTAAGGAAATTTCATCATATCCGTTAATCAGCATCTCTTTCCAATGCGGATCAACTTCAAATGAAATTTGATTGCCTTCACTGTCATGAATCAGCTGCTTTTCAAGGTCAACAGTCATTTCCAATGACTTGTTTTCATACTGGCCGACAAGCTGTTTCCAATTGTCATATGGCATGCGGATCGGAAGCATGCCGTTTTTAAAGCAGTTCTGATGGAAAATATCAGCAAATGACGGCGCAATGATAATTTTAAACCCATAATCATCAAGTGCCCACGGAGCATGTTCACGCGATGACCCGCAGCCGAAGTTTTCTCCTGCTATTAAAATGGAAGCTCCTTGATAAACAGGCTGGTTTAATTCAAATTCAGGGTTCGGTTCACCATTCGCATCATATCTCCAGTCAAAGAATGCAAAACGCCCGTAGCCTGTTCTTTCAATCCTCTTCAAAAATTGCTTAGGAATAATCTGGTCTGTATCCACATTGATCCGATTTAATACGGCTGCTTTCCCCGTATGTGATTTCAAAGGTTCCATCTCGCGCACTCCTTACACAACTGTTTTTTCCTGATAAAACTTTCTGACATCAACGAAGTGTCCGTGAATGGCAGCCATCGCAGCCATTGCCGGGCTGACGAGATGTGTTCTTGCACCTTTTCCTTGTCTGCCCTCGAAGTTGCGGTTAGAGGTTGATGCACAGCGCTCTCCCTCAGGAACAACATCATTATTCATACTCAAACACATGCTGCAGCCTGACTCTCTCCATTCAAATCCAGCTTCCAAGAAAATCTGGTCAAGCCCTTCTTTTTCAGCCTGAAGCTTCACGCTTTGAGATCCGGGCACGACGATGGCCCTTACGCTGTCAGCTACCTTCTTCCCTTTGATCATATCAGCAGCCTGTCGAAGGTCAGTCATGCGGGAATTCGTGCAGGAACCGATAAATACGTGCTCCACTTTAATGTCTTCAATTTTTTGGTGAGGAGTCAGTCCCATATATTCATAAGCGCGAATCGCTTCTTTTTTATCATCTTCTGCAGAAAAGCTTTCCGGCGCAGGAACTTCAGAATCGACAGGAAGAACCATTCCCGGGTTAATGCCCCATGTCACCATAGGGGAAATTTTGTTGCCGTCAAGGAAGATAGATTTATCGTAAACAGCGCCCGGGTCAGTGCGCAGCGCCCTCCATTCCTCTACGGCCTTGTCAAATTCTTCGCCTTTTGGCGTGTACTTGCGGTTTTTGCAATATTCAAACGTCACCTCGTCAGGTGCAATCAAACCTGCTCTTGCTCCTGCTTCAATTGACATGTTACAAACAGTCATTCGTTCATCCATCGTCATATTTCTGAATACTTCCCCAGTGTATTCAATGACGTAGCCTGTGCCGAATTTCACACCGTATTTGCCGATGACAGAAAGGATGACATCCTTTGCCGTTACCCCTTTTTGAAGCGTTCCATCTACGCGCACTTCAAGTGTTTTTGGACGCTGCTGCCAAAGTGTCTGTGTGGAAAGGACATGTTCAACTTCACTCGTCCCGATTCCAAATGCAAGAGCGCCGAAAGCGCCATGTGTTGATGTATGACTGTCACCGCACACAATCGTTTTCCCTGGAAGCGTTAAGCCCAGTTCAGGGCCGACGACATGGACAATCCCTTGATCCACACTGTGAAGATCGGCAAGGCGCACGCCAAATTCCTCACAGTTTCTTTCAAGCGCCGTTACTTGGCGTTTCGCAACTTCATCCTTTATCTCAAAACGATTGACAGTCGGGATGTTGTGGTCCATTGTCGCAAATGTATTTTGGGGTCTTCTGACCTTTCTTCCCTTTTGTCTCAAACCTTCAAATGCCTGAGGAGACGTCACCTCATGAATGAGGTGCAAATCAATATAGAGAAGATCCGGCTTTCCCTCACCATGTTTTACAATATGCTGATCCCAAATCTTTTCGATGATTGTTCGAGGCATCATCTTTTATTTCCTCCCTCTACCTAGAGCTAAGACCGCTTAACGTAAGCTGTCACACATTAGAAATTGTATTTTCACTCATGATTGCTGCCTTAACTTCCTCTGTAATGGCCTGAGTGCTGCTGAACTCTTCACCCCGTGCCAAATCTTTTGTTCTTTTCCCAGAAGCCAAGACTTTGTTTACCGCATCTTCTACAGCTTTCGCTTCCTCTTCAAGCCCGAAAGATGTTCTCAAAAGCATTGCCGCTGACAATATGGCTGCGAACGGATTTGCCATCCCTTTACCGGCAATATCAGGCGCGGAGCCATGAACAGGTTCAAACAGATGAAGACCAGAGCTTGATAGGCTGGCTGACGGGAGCATTCCGAGCGAGCCTGTAAGCATGGACGCTTCATCGCTTAAAATATCACCGAACATATTTTCAGTCACAACGACATCAAATTGATTCGGTGCATAGATTAGCTGCATGGCCGCGTTATCCACAAGCATGTGCTCAAGCTTCACATCAGGAAATTCTTTCGCAACGTCCTCAGCCACTTCACGCCACAGCCGGCTTGATTCAAGAACATTCGCTTTATCTACAGAGGTCACTTTGCCTTTTCTGGCTGCCGCCATTTTGAAGCCCTCTCTGATCACTCGTTCAATTTCCGTTCGCTTATAAAACAGTGTATCTACTGCTTCCTGCTCACCTTCAGTGTTTACATAGCGTTTGCTCGGCTGGCCGAAATACAAGCCGCCTGTGAGTTCACGAACGATAACGAAATCAACATTATCTATATATTCTTTTTTCAAAGGCGAAGCGTCAGAAAGGCTTTCAAATACCTTCACAGGCCGTAAATTCGCAAACAAATCAAGCTGTTTTCTGATGCTGAGCAGCCCTTTTTCCGGTCTCAGTTCCGAAGGATTTTGATCCCATTTCGGTCCGCCGACAGCGCCAAGCAATATCGCGTCTGCATTTTTACAAGCAGCAACGGTTTCCTCCGGGAGGGGGTTATGATATTCATCAATAGCCGCCCCTCCAATCAGGCCATATTCAAATTCAAATTCATGGTTAAAGCGTTCGGCAACACTTTTCAGTACGTCTGTCGCTGATTCTAATACTTCAGGGCCGATCCCGTCTCCGGGCAATAGAGCAATACGTTTCTTCAAGTTAACCGTTCTCCTTTCTTTTATGATCCGACAGCTGTGTGGTTTTTCAATCCGCTCATATTCGACTGGAAAACCAATTGACGGTTGACTGCGTTCAAATAGGCTTTCGCTGATGCTTCTAATACGTCTTGCGCTATGCCCCGACCTGCTGATTCTTTTCCGTTCACCAAAACTCTTACATACACCTGGGCAAATGCATCTTCGCCTTTTCTGTTAGACTGAATGCGGTAGTCTAAGAGCTCCACGTCCTTATCGATGCAGCGCTCAAGCGTATTGTAGATTGCTTCCACACTTCCAGCTCCAGTTGCAGCTTCCTGAATAAGCTCTGCGTTTTCTTGATTTTTCAACGAAAGAGTAGCCGTAGGGACCTGACTTGTTCCGTAATGTACTTGCAGAGAAAGAAATTCATACCCAATCTTGCGATCTGTTACTTTTTCTTCTAAAATAAGAGAAACAAGATCCTCATCAGTGATTTCTTTTTTCTTCTCAGTCAACTCTTTGAACATCGTAAAGAATTTATTAATCTCTTCACTGTCAAATTGGAATCCTAAAGCAGTCAGCCGGTCTTTAAATGCGTGGCGTCCGGAATGTTTACCTAGGACAAGCGCATCTGCGGTTACGCCGACAAGCTCCGGTGAAATAATTTCATAAGTCGATTTTTCCTTTAAAAAGCCGTCCTGATGGATGCCTGATTCATGAGCAAATGCATTATCTCCAACAACCGCTTTGTTGCGCGGGACAGCCATGCCTGTCAGTTTGCTTACTAAATCACTTGTTCTCTTAATCTCGTTCAGTGTAATACCTGTTTCGACTTGGTAGAAATCTTTTCTGGTATGAAGGGCTACAGCAATTTCCTCTAATGCCGCGTTTCCGGCTCTTTCACCGATCCCGTTCACAGCGCATTCGATTTGATCAGCGCCATTTTCAATCGCAGCAAGAGAGTTTGCGACTGCCATTCCCAAATCATCATGACAGTGGGCTGAAAGCTTTGCTTTGTGAATGTTCGGAACGTTTTCTTTCATATATTTAAAGATATTTCCGTATTCCGCCGGGGCCAGGTAGCCGACAGTGTCCGGAAGATTGATAACACTGGCGCCTGCGTCAATCACTTTCTCGACGATTTCTGCTAGAAACGGCAGTTCAGTGCGGCAGGCATCTTCAGCTGACCATTGCACAATCGGAAAACGTTCTTTTGCGTATTTCACCATTCCAACTGCTCTTTCTATCACTTGCTCACGTGTCATTTTCAGCTTGTACTTCAAATGAATGTCCGATGTGGCGATAAAAACATGAATTCTCGGGTGAGAACCTTCTTTTAACGCTTCCCAAGCAGCATCAATATCACCTTTTACACAACGGGCCAGACCAGTTACTGAACAATTTTTAATGGTTCTTGCGATTTCCTGAACAGCTAAAAAGTCACCTCGGGACGAAGCGGGAAATCCCGCTTCAATGATATCTGCCCCGAGTCTTTCGAGCTGCTTAGCTATGGCAAGTTTCTCCTGTGTATTCAAGTTCACTCCAGGGGACTGTTCACCATCACGAAGCGTCGTATCGAAAAAATTAATTTTGCGCAACGGAGACCACCGCTTCCTTCTTCTTGCCTTGTTTCACAAACGGCATCATTTCACGAAGCTTTCTTCCCACTACTTCGATTTGATGTTCGTTCTCGCTTGCATTGATAGCGTTGAAACGAGGACGGTTTACTTGGTTTTCGACGATCCACTCTTTTGCGAATGTACCGTTTTGGATCTCTTTTAATACTTCTTTCATAGATTCTTTTACTTTAGCGTCCACAACGCGAGGGCCTGATACGAAATCTCCCCACTGTGCTGTGTCAGAGATTGAATATCTCATTCCTGCAAGTCCTTCTTCGTACATAAGGTCTACGATTAATTTCAGCTCATGAAGGCACTCGAAGTATGCAAGTTCAGGCTGATAACCTGCTTCAGTTAATGTTTCAAATCCGGCTTTGACAAGCGCGCTTAATCCGCCGCAAAGAACTGCTTGCTCACCGAACAAATCTGTTTCTGTTTCTTCTTTAAATGTCGTTTCTAATACGCCAGCTCTTGCACCGCCGATTCCTTTAGCATAAGCGAGGGCTTTGTCTCTTGCTTCTCCAGTCACATCTTGATAGATTGCGAACAATGCAGGTACGCCAGCTCCTTGCTCATATGTTCTTCTTACCAAGTGTCCCGGGCCTTTAGGGGCCACTAAGAATACATCTACATCCGCTGGAGGAACAATTTGATGGAAATGCACGTTAAATCCATGAGCGAATACTAATGATTTTCCTGCTGTCAATTCACCTTTAATTTCAGCTTCGTAGACTTTTTGCTGTTGCTCATCCGGAAGCAGAACCATGATGATTTCGGCTTGGGCTGCCGCTTCTTTTACTGAAAATACTTTATGTCCGTCTTCTTGGGCTTGAGTGAAAGATTTTCCTGGTCTAACACCGACGATAACGTCTACTCCGCTTTCTTTAAGGTTCAGGGCATGTGCGTGGCCTTGCGAACCGTA
>NZ_JAVAXX010000301.1:0-7285 GCF_042709275.1 Bacillus sp. LR_5
AAAAAAGCACTTCCACCCGAAGATGAAGTGCTTTTTTCTGTTTCAGTGATTAGCTGTTTTGTTGTTTGTTTTGTTCAGCAGATTGGTTTTGCTGTCTTACCTGCTGTGCGTCAGTTTCACTAGCGAATTCAGTGCCGAATTGACCTTGTTGTCCAGCTGATTGCTGGTTTTGTTTTCTGACTTGCTGAGCGTTTGTTTCGCTAGCAAATTCAGTGCCAAATTGACCTTGACCAGCAGCTGATTGTTGGTTTTGTTTTCTAACTTGTTGAGCGTTTGTTTTGCTGAAGTTATTTGAGTTAGCCATTGTTATCACCTCCACGGTCATTAGAATGTGCAGGTGATCGTATAGCTATTCCTCTTTTTTAAAAATTTTTAAACGAGCAGTGAGCGTCCGCCGTCAACGATAATTGTCTGTCCGCGGATCATGTCAGCCTTGGAAGACACTAGAAACTCCACAGTATCAACCATGTCTTTAATTTCGACCATGCGTCCCGCCGGCGTGTTTTGGCGCGCATCCTCAAGCAGATCTTCTCTATTCGGGAAGTGTTTCAGCGCATCTGTGTCGATCGCTCCGCCTGAAACAGCATTGACGATAATTTGTTTTGGTGAAAGCTCAACGGCAAGATAACGGGTTAAAGCCTCTAACGCTGCTTTTGATACACCGACCGTGGTGTAGTTTTCAAGATAGCGGATAGAGCCTAATGAACTAATGCTGACAATATGCCCGCCACCGTTCTTCTCCATTAGCTTGGCAGCTTCCTGAGCGCAGAAAAGCAATGCTTTCGCATTAATGTTCATCGTCCAGTCCCAGTGTGTTTCTTCTAATTCCATGACAGGTCTTAGTACTCCTGAAGCGGCATTATTGACAAAAACATCAAGTCTGCCGAACGTTTCATCAATTTGCTGAAACATTTCTTTGATTTTTGCAGGCTGTCCTACGTTTGCTTTTACGACAAGCACTTTAACGCCAAGCTTTTCGATTTCTTCCGCTGTTTCTAATGCTGCTTTTTTGCTGCGTGCATAGTTAATGACGATGTTATAGCCGTTCTCAGCAAGTCTGATCGCGGCCGCTTTTCCGACACCGCGGCTGCTTCCTGTTACGAGTGCACATTTATTTTGTTCCATTTTTCCTCATCTCCTTGTAGCGTATAGTTCTTTTATTTCCACAAACAATAATGGCAAGAACTTTAAAGGGGGTCTTCTGTTATGTATGTCGGACGTGATATGAGCGAATTGAACATGGTTTCCAAAAAAGATTGGAAGAACAGTGAACTCGCTTATTTTCATCATGCCTTTCAGCAAATTATGCCTTATTTGAACGAAGAAGGCCAATCAAAATACCGGGAATTAACGCAAGAAATTGAAGCGCGCGGCGGAATGAAGCGCAATGAAGCGGACTACAGCCACGGCACGCGCGTCTCTTACGATTAAGAATGGTTTACGGAGCAGCCGAGATGGCGGCTGCTTCTACTGCCATCTTCCAGATTTTTTGATGTGACACCGGGAACGCAAATTGGTCGAGCTCTTCTTTCGTTACTTTTTTCAGCTTGCTGGTATCCGACACTTGTTTTACTTTACCGAAAAACACTGAAATATTCCATACCAGGTGGGTGAAAACATGCTCGACTACACCTTGCAGATCACTGATATCAGCTTGTATGCCATATTCGTTTTCTAAGAAAGCAATGAGCTGTTCACGCTCAGTTTTGATCCCTTTTTGTGTTTCAAGATTCGGGAATTCCCACAGGTTGGCGAGCAAACCTTTAGACGGCCGTTTGTGGATATACACTTGTCCGTCTTCATCAGTCAGTACGATCGCGGCCATGGTTTTGATCCCGGGCTTTTTCTTTTTGCTTTTTACCGGAAGCTCCCGTTCAGTGCCTTCTTCAAATGCTGAGCAATGCTGCTGAACCGGGCAAAGCAGGCATGAGGGTGATTTTGGCGTACAGATCAAGGCTCCAAGCTCCATCAAGCCCTGATTAAATTCAGATGGTTTTTCTTTGGAAATAAAAGCTCGTATGGCGTCTTCAAAGATCGTTCTTGTTTTTGGTTTGGCAATATCATCCCAAATAGATAGAATTCTGGACATGACACGCATCACATTTCCGTCAACCGCGGGAATGGGTTTATTGTAGGCAATGCTGAGCACCGCTCCCTTTGTATAAGGGCCGACGCCTTTTAACCCGCCAAAATCTTTCTCGTCTGGAGGAACAATGCCGCCGTATTCCTGTTTCACTTCTTTTACCGCGCTTTGCAGGTTTCTGACTCGCGAATAATAGCCGAGCCCTTCCCATGCTTTCAGCACCTTTTCTTCATCAGCATCAGCGAGCGCTTCCACTGTCGGGAATTGTTCTACAAACCGGAGAAAGTAAGGAATCACTGTCTCTACTCTCGTTTGCTGCAGCATCACTTCAGATACCCACACTTTATATGGATCTTGGTCCTCTCTCCACGGCAGAACGCGCTGCTCTCGTTCAAACCATGAGATTAAATCATCGCGAAATTGCTGTATGTCTTTTTGTTTTAATTTGTCTTCAAGTACGTTCATATGTGTTTCTCCCCAGTCTTTCGCGCCCCGCTTTTCTTTAGACTGTTTTTTGTTGTACACTAAGGGCACAGTACGATAATATGTTACATTAAATAGTAATAAAGAAAAAGCGGAAACATATGAGAACGATTGAATCAGTTTAAAAATTGGGTATATGAAAATGGGGAATTTCTTACAAAGTGAATGTGCAGGATCACCCTGCAAGGAGGTCACCTATGGATACGGGCACACATGTCGTTATGGGCATCGCACTGGGCGGTATTGCGACGCTTGATCCTGTTGTCGGATCAGATCCGGCAATGGCTCACGCTGTTATGATCGCAACGCTTGCGGGCTCTCAGGCTCCGGATATTGATACTGTGTTAAAGCTTAAAAACAATGCTGTTTATATAAGGAATCACAGAGGATTTACCCATTCAATTCCCGCCGTTTTGTTTTGGTCTGTCATCATCCCGGCGATTCTGTATTTATTTTATCCTCAGGCCGATTTTCTGCACCTGTGGCTGTGGACACTGCTGGCAGTCGTTCTGCATGTCTTTGTTGATATATTCAACGCCTATGGAACACAAGCCATTCGTCCGTTTTCGAAAAAATGGGTTGCGCTCGGGCTGATTAATACGTTTGATCCGTTTATTTTTATCAGCCATCTGGCAGCTATCGCGATTTGGTATGCAGGCGGGAGTCCCGGCATCACGTTTCTCAGCTTATATATCATATTGGCAGGCTACTACTTGGTGCGCCTGATCATGCAGCTGAGAATTAAACGGAAGCTTCATGAGATGATTCATGATGAGATCGAAAGCATTATTATTTCTCCAACGATGAAATTCAGGCAATGGCGAATCGCAGTGACGACAGCACATGCTTTCTATGTAGGAAGAAGCATGGAAGGACATGTCGTGATTCTGGATACATTTAATCGGGTGCCTGTTCCTGAAACCGATGTAATGCATGCGGCAAAGCAGGATGATAACATCGCGGCGTTTCTGTCCTTTTCTCCGGTTTACCGGTGGGAAGTGGATACGTTTAAAGATCATTATGAGGTGAGATTTATCGACCTGCGTTATCGGAGCAAAGGCCATTATCCGTTTGTCGCAATTGTTCATATCGGCCATGATCTCACGATTCGTTCATCCTATACGGGATGGATATTCAGCGAAGAAAAACTTCAGAAAAAATTAAAGCTCGGCTCTATATAGAGCCGGGCTTTTTACGTCTTATATAGAAAACAGCAAGCAGCAGACTGACGAGAGATATGATCGCCGATATTTTGAAGTATGGCGGATAGTAAGTCAGCTCAATGTGATTGTCTCCCTTTTGCGCCTTGAAGCCTATAAAAGCATAATCCGCTTTTTCGATCTTCTGTGTTTTTCCGTTGATCTTCAGCTCCCAGCCTTTTTCATATGGGATCGGAAGCATGATGTACTGGTCTTTTGACAGATGATAGGAAAAGGTCAGTCGATTTTTGTTCCAATTCAGTTTGTCTGCTTTCTCTGTTTTATTTTGCATTACAGCGTTTTTCAGCGTTTGGTAATTTTCTTCATAGAGCGCTATGTTTCTCAGCTCATAGGTTCCTTTCGGAAGATTGATTGAGATATGGCCTGATTTAGGCACTCTTACCGTTATATTATTTACTCCGGTTTTATATATCGATTTGTTCGATTTCCTTGTTGTGACATAATCATTTACCTTTAACGTAAATCCTTTGTCTTTTGCTTTGCTTTTCAAATAAAAGCTGACATAGTAGTCTCCCGCAGCGGATGATGGCTGTTTCGGGGTGATGATCAGCTCTCCTCCGTTTTCTCCAGTTACGGTTAGCAGCCCGTTTTGATACTGGGCTTGTTTTGCGGTGATGTCCGACTTGGTGATCAAATTGGACGGTTTTGGTGTCTGCTCCGTTTTTCCTGATGGATCTTTTAATATGATTCCTTTCAGCATCGCCTGTTCTTTCGCAAGAGCGGGCAATCGGTCCAGCTCACTTTCGCTGTATATGGCATCCGCTGTTTTGACGAATGGAAGCATGTACTGATTCTCATAAACTGCATAATGCTCTGTTTCTAAATGCTTTTTGAAGCCGTACGGGACGCTGGCTTCGTTTGTTTTTTCGGTCATATAATATTTGCCGTAAAGCAGGCTGTATAAATTCGCCCTGTCTCCCAATGACGCGTAACGGCTGACGCTTTCCCTGCCCATATCGATGCTTAAATCATTCCAATAGAAGGCCAGCAGATCTTTGTTTAAAATGCTGGAATACGCGCTGAAGCCATTAAATCCGTAAATGATTGGCGTATTATTGCGGACCCCGTTCATCCAGTCGATTCTCATGAGCGGATCATCGTCTTCCTTCTGTAAACGTCTGATGAGCTCAGATGATTCCCGCCCTCTGTATTCCTCACTTGTAAGATATTCTTTTGTCACACTATCCAAATCGCCGCCTTCTGAGAGTGCGTATTTTTGATAGGAGTTGGCGACAAACAGCGAAGAAAGAATGATTATACCGTACACAGCCATTTTTGCCCGTTTTTTCGCAAAAGCTGCAGCAAACAAGGCTGCGATTGTCATGAGTAAGAGCAATAGAATACTTTCATTCGCAGGCTTCCATATATCGAGCTTATACCTTTGAATATGATACAAGTAAAGAAGCAGGACGACAGCTGCGGCCGGGAGCAGTTCTTTCCGTTTCAATTCAGACAGCTGTGACAAACCAGCCGCAGCTGCTCCTGCAATGGTAAAGGCCAGAATATATTCAAACCGGTTTTGCGGGGCGGAAAAACCGTTAAAGACGCTTGCCGCATACGGACTGAAATGAAACAGAATAAACAGCAGGCTCAATCCGGCAAAGAGACGAAACACACGGTTTTTGTAAAAAGAAATAATAAACAAAAACAGCAGAAAAGCGGCCGGCACAATGATGATCCGGCTCGAAAATAAGATATTATCATCGAAATTGAGCCACTCTATTTTCTGGCTGTATGGAGGGCGCAGGTTGTTTAAAAAACCGTATACTACGGGCACAAACGCCGCCGCACTGATGCCAAAAGAAATGAAGCCTGAAACCAGAAATAATCTGATTTGAATCCATCTTTTCTCTTCATGTGGTTCCAAACGGATCAGCCATCTGAACAGCACATAGATTCCGATGAATATAAGGTTTATGTATGCAAAGTAAAAATTATTGATTAACGTCAGCGAACACGCAACGATAAACCACGCCGGACGCTGCTCTCTAATAATTTTTTCTGCGCCGAAAACAAGCAGCGGAAGCCAAACCATTGTATCGGTGAAAAATTCCCAATACGCTTCGTGACGGAAATAAATAATTGAGACGCCGTATAACACAGCTCCCGTGAACGATGCCGCCCTGTGCTTGAGAAGATAATGAAAAACAGAAGCGGACGTAAAGATGATCAAGCTCAATTTAAAAATACTGATGAAAACAGCTGACTCTGCCCAAAAAAGCGTATCCGCTTCTCCGATCAGCTGGACGGCTTGAAGCAGCCAAACAGCGGCAGACACAGCAAGAAAAAGAAAAGACGCAGAAAAATAATAGCCGAGCTGACTGAATGTGCCGCCGCCAAGTCCGAATGAATAATTGTAGAAAAAATTCCCGTGTGTATATTGGTCAAATAATAATTTTTTAAATACGATCATTTGCGCAAGCCCGTCACCCGGACCTGTCATATACCTGCCTTCCGCCCATTCTTTCACAAAAAAAGCGTGTGCCAGAACGGACACCAGCAAACTGGCCGCATAGATCATGATATGTTTTCTTTTCATATAAATTCTCCAGTCTTGCTTTTAAGATAATAGACACGCAAAAAAAGCACTGCCAATGGCGCTTGGTATTTTCAGTGCATTTTTGTCAGACGCCGCATGCTTTTTAATTCATTCGTTTCAGGCAGGTCTTTGTTCGGGATATTCGCCTCTTTGATCAAATAATGCGGGCGTTTTTTTGTTTCATAATAGATTCGGCCGATATATTCGCCTATAATTCCGAGGCTTAACAGCTGTACTCCGCCGAGAAATAACACTGCTGAGATAATAGTAAAATACCCTGGCACAGAAATACCGTTAGTCAGAATTTTAACGAATGTGGCAATGATATAAATGATGGAAAGCAGCAGGATGAAAATGCCTGTATAAAAACATAATCTCAGCGGCTTATGATTAAATGAAACGACGCCGTCCATTCCGTAGTTAAACAGACTGCTGAACGACCATTTGGAGGTGCCGTTTTTTCGTTCGACATTTTCATAAAATACAATTTTCTGATCAAAGCCAATCCAGCAAAAAAGGCCTTTTGAAAAGCGGTTTCCTTCGCTCAGCTTCAAAAGTGCATTCACAGCTTGGCGGCTTAACAATCTGAAGTCACCGACACCGTCACGCAAATCGACTTCCACCGCTTTATTAATGAACTTGTAATACATAGATGATAAGAGTGAGCGGACAAAGCTGTCCCCTTTTCTGTTCCTTTGGGCAATGACTTGGTCATACCCTTCTTCGTAGCCTTTGATAAATTCCTTCAGCAAATATGTCGGATGCTGTAGATCGGCATCCATTACAATAACCGCCTCGCCCTGAACATGCTCAAAGCCCGCCAAAATCGCGGCTTCTTTTCCAAAATTCCGAGAAAAAGATATATACTTCACCCGGCTGCACGTCGCTGCCAAGTCTTTGATCTGCTGAAGCGTGTCATCAACACTTCCGTCGTTTATGAAGAATATTTCATAGTCATAA
>NZ_JAVAXX010000302.1:0-7140 GCF_042709275.1 Bacillus sp. LR_5
CTACATAAAGTGTTTATGCTATAGATAAGGATAAGTGTATCCAGTAAAAGGAGTGGTTTTAGGATGAGCAATATTACGATCTACGATGTAGCGAGAGAAGCTAATGTAAGCATGGCAACCGTTTCCCGTGTCGTGAACGGCAACCCGAATGTAAAACCGACAACGAGAAAAAAAGTCTTGGAAGCCATTGAACGTCTCGGTTACCGTCCAAACGCGGTGGCAAGAGGGCTGGCAAGTAAAAAAACAACAACTGTAGGTGTCATCATTCCCGATATCTCAAGCATTTTCTATTCAGAGCTTGCGCGCGGAATTGAAGATATCGCGACAATGTATAAATACAATATTATTTTGAGCAACTCTGACCAAAACATGGAGAAAGAGCTGCACTTGTTAAACACAATGCTCGGCAAACAAGTGGACGGCATCGTGTTTATGGGCGGAAACATTACGGACGAGCATGTGGCGGAATTTAAGCGTTCTCCAGTGCCGATTGTACTTGCCGCTTCTGTAGAAGAGCAGGAGGAAACACCGTCAGTCGCTATCGATTACGAACAGGCGATTTATGATGCCGTGAAGCTTTTGGTTGATAAAGGACATACAGACATCGCGTTCGTTTCCGGACCAATGGCAGAACCGATCAACCGTTCGAAAAAACTCCAAGGCTACAAACGTGCGCTTGAAGAAGCGAACCTTCCGTTTAATGAACAATTTGTAGCTGAAGGGGATTACACATATGATTCCGGACTCGAAGCACTGCAGCATCTGATGAGCCTGGATAAAAAACCGACAGCCATTCTTTCTGCAACTGATGAAATGGCACTCGGCATTATCCATGCCGCTCAGGATCAGGGCTTATCCATTCCGGAGGATCTCGACATTATCGGTTTTGATAATACAAGATTAAGCCTCATGGTTCGTCCTCAGCTTTCAACAGTTGTTCAGCCGACATATGATATCGGCGCGGTTGCGATGAGACTGCTGACGAAGCTCATGAATAAAGAGCCGGTTGAAGAGCATATCGTCGAACTGCCGCACCGTATAGAGCTTAGAAAGTCAACCAAGTCATAAGAAAAACAAAGAGCAAGCTTCACCTTTATGGTGAATTCTTGCTTTTTTCATGGGGAGAAATGATGAAACGTTTTGATTATCTTACACCTGTTGGATTTGTGTTAGGAACGATTATTATTGTTATCGGGATTATTTCGGGATCGGGAGTAAGCGGTTTCCGCTCTTTTCTTGATCTAACCTCTTTCTTCATCGTAACAGGGGGACTTTGCGCCGCTGTTTTTATCAGTTTTCCGCCAAGAGAGCTGAAAAAAGTGCCCTCTGTGTTAAAGCAGGCATTCATCCGCCAGGAAGACAATGTGAAAGATCTGGTGAAAACCTTTGTTTCCCTTTCCGATCACGCGCGAAAACACGGGCTTTTATCATTGGACGATCAGGCTCGGGAAATCAAAGATCCATTCTTGAAAAAAGGGCTGCTTTTAGCGATTGACGGCTGGGATGAAGAAACGATTCGGCTCGTCATGGATTCAGAAATCGCAGCAATGGAGGAACGGCACCGAAAAGGGCGGCGAGTTTTTGAAAAAGCGGGAGAATTCGCTCCGGCATGGGGAATGATCGGAACACTCGTTGGGCTTGTGCTGATGCTCAAAAACTTAAATGACCCGCATATGCTCGGACCAAACATGGCCATTGCGCTTCTGACGACTTTATATGGTTCATTACTGGCAAATATGGTCTTCAACCCGATTGCGGCTAAGCTTGAAGAGAAAACAGAAAGTGAAATTTTTATCAAGCAGGTAATGGTGGAAGGGATTATCGGTGTTCAATCCGGAAAAAACCCGCGCAACCTTGAAAGCCAGCTGGTCGTTTTCAGCTCACGGGAAGAATGGCAGAAGCAGCCAAAACAAGTAAAAACAAAAAAGGGATCTGTACATGAAGCTTAGAAGAGAACGTTTTGAAAGAAGGAATGGAAGCGGAAAAAACAGTCAATCTTCATCCAGCTGGATGGTAACCTTTACAGATCTGATCACCTTGATCCTTGTGTTCTTTATTTTACTCTTTTCGATGTCCCAAATCGATCTGCAAAAATTCAAAGCAGCAGTGGACTCGATCCAGAAGGAAGGCAACGGGCTTCAGCCGGACCAAACATCCATAGAAAAAAAGAATACATCCCCGTCTGATACGAAGAAGCAAGAGGATCAGCAGGATCAGCTTCTCAAGAAAGTAAATACATATATAAAAGACAATCATTTGAAGGCCCAAATGACAGCCAAACGGGATGAACGCGGTGTCGTGCTCGTTCTTCAGGAGGCTGTGCTGTTTGATACAGGTGAGGCAAAGGTGCTGAAAAATGCCGAAACACTTCTTCACCAAATTGCCGTTCTTCTTCAAACAATTCCAAATTACATTCAGGTGGAGGGGCATACAGACAGCCGAAACATTTCGACATACCGATACCCGTCGAACTGGGAGCTATCAGCAGCACGGGCAAGTGGAGTGATTCAATACTTCACGTCTAAAGAGAAGCTTCCCTCCAAGCGCTTTATTGCTGTCGGTTATGCGGATACAAAGCCGGTGAAGGATAACAAGACAAATGAACACATGAAGGAAAATCGGCGTGTGGAAATAGTGATCAAAAAATCAAAAACGACCTCTTCGTAAAGGTCGTTTTTTACTTTGTTCTTTGCTGTTCAGAGCGTATCGCATATAATGCTTTGCTGACAGTTTGGGCATTTTTTTCTGTGATTTCAGGCTTGCGGGGAATCGGAGGATATAAATCAGCCGGATCGCTCCAGCTCGACGGAAGGGCCACGGGGCATTGTTTTTGCCATTTAGCAATCCATTCCGGCGGTATCTCGTATCCCGGGTCAATTCCCTTCATTTCAAGCCATATTCTGGCCCAGGCGCGGGGAACGACACGCCAAATATCATATCCGCCGCCTCCGACTGCAATCCATTTCCCTCCGCAATATTGATGAGCCAAAGTGTGTGCAAGACGGGGGATTTCTTCGTATATATTGATTGTTGCTGATAAATGCGTCAGCGGGTCGTAGTAATGGGCATCGGCGCCGTTTTGGCTGATAATGACATCAGGCTCGAAATACGCGGCGACTTCTGAAGCTGCTGTCCGGTAAGCCTCAAGAAAAGAATCATCCTCTGTAAAAGCGTCAAGCGGAATATTAAAGGAATAGCCATATCCTTTTCCGCTGCCTTTTTCTTGGATCTGACCGGTTCCAGGAAATAAATACCTTCCTGTTTCATGAATGGACAGCGTGCATACGTCAGGATTATCGTAAAATGTAAATTGCACACCGTCCCCGTGGTGGGCGTCCGTATCAATATAAAGCACTCTGGCGCTATATTTTTTCTGGATATATTGAATCGCCACAGCGCTGTCGTTGTATATGCAGAATCCTGATGCTCTCCCCCGAAAGCCGTGATGAAGCCCTCCACCAAGGTTTGCCGCATGCAGGGCTTGTCCTGACATGACCCAGTCTGCGGCCGTTAAAGTGCCGCCGACCAAGAGTGATGCCGCTTCGTGCATGCCGGCAAAGACGGGTGTGTCTTCAGTGCCGAGCCCGTAGCTTTCTCCTTCTTCAGCGGGAAGCTTTCCGGCGCCCGCAAGCTTTACGGCCTGAATGTAATCGTCCGTGTGGACAAGGGAAAGCTCCTCTTCTGAAGCGAGTCTGGGGGTGACAATGTCTCCATCATCAAAGGCATTGATCGTCTTAAGCAAATCATATGTTAACAGAACCCGCTGCTGATTAAAGGGATGCTCCTGATGAAACATATAGGTTTGGTAGGATGGAGAATAGATAAATACACTGTCTCTCATAGCAGATCCCTTTGCTCTGACGGCCATACGACGTGGTGTCCATTTCTTTGTAATGCCTGCAAAAACGGCAGCGGATTCATCGTTTTTACACGGAAGACAAGCACTTTTACACCGGGATCGTCATGCGGATAAACAAGCACGCTTAATATTTTCACTTGAAGGTCTTGGCAAAGACTGCTGATCTCAGCGAGGCTTTTGGTGATGTCGTTTACTTTTATCTCAATTTGCGAGCCCGGCTGGTCAGCGCCTGTCAATTTGACAAACGTCCGCAGCAAATCGGTTTTTGTTAAAATGCCTATTAATTTTTGATGGTGTACCACTGGAAGGCAGCCGATGCCATGCTCGTAGAACACGGCTGATATTTCTTCGACAAAATCTAACGGATGGGCGCAGACAACATCCTTTTTCATAATTGAATCTACGCTTCGTGTGAGAAATAGGCTTCGTTTGTTTTCTTCAAAAATACTCGGGCTGGCCTGTTTCATGTCCCTGTCTGTAATCATGCCGATCACGTGTCGTTCTTCATCTACAACAGGCAGATGCCTGATATGGAATTCCTTCAGTTTGCATATTGCTGTTTCAAGCGTATCCGTCTTCGTTAATGTAATGACATCTCTTTTCATGATTTGCTCAACAATCATTATTTTTTCCCCTTTGTCAGTGTCAGTTAATACATATAACGATGATAAAAACGGAGCCTGTCAAATTGCTCAATTGATTCTTGGCTGACGTTTTTTCCAATGCGGGCCATCAGACAGTTTGCAGGGTGGGAGCTGATCTCCGGCTCATCCGTTGCAAACCAGACCAATCCGCCTGCATTCATCATCTTTTCCATGATCTTTCTGTATTCCCACACATCTTTTTTCATCCCTTTTAAATCCCAATGCCAGTAATATTCTGTCGTCATCACAATGTAGTTTTCCATTTGTTCATCCATCATGCTGACGGTCAGGAGCGTCTTTCCGACAGCGCATCCCCGATAGTCCGGCGCTACTTCGATGGCTCCGAGCTCAATCAAATCCTCCATATTTCCTTCAGACCATCTTTCGAGCGGGTCAGGATATAAATACGTGACATAGCCGACAATGGTTCGGCCGTCTCTGGCAATAATAATGCGCCCTTCGGGAAGGCCTGCAATGTCGACTAGCGCTTCATGCTGCTCGCGAGGCGGGCGAAATGCGGTTAAATCTTTATGAAACTCATAACCTGCCAAATCCTCTGGAGAGACAGGCCCTTCTATCAGTAAAGAGCCGGTTGCTGTTTTGATGTTTGCTGAATGGTATGTTTTATGATGTTCCACTAATTCACCGTCCCATCAATTCTTATCAAAAATACATGCCTTCTTTAAGAATACCAAATTATAAAGCGTTTTCAACATGGTTTATATTTTAAAAATTGAGAAGAATATGAATATATACTATAATAATTGTGACAACTTCAGCAAAGGGGGATGTTTGGGCATGAATTTGAAAGCGTTACCAGCAATAGAGGGGGATCATAACTTAAAAAACTATGAAGAAACGTACCGGCATTTTGATTGGGCCGAGGCGGAGAAACATTTCTCTTGGCATGAGACAGGGAAACTGAATGCGGCGTATGAAGCGATTGACCGCCATGCCGAATCGTTTCGAAAAAACAAAGTAGCGCTTTATTATAAAGACGCAAAACGGGATGAAAAATACACATTTAAAGAAATGAAGGAAGAATCAAACAGAGCCGGGAATGTGCTGAGACGGTATGGAAATGTGGAAAAAGGGGACCGCGTTTTTATTTTTATGCCGAGATCACCCGAGCTTTATTTTATTATGCTTGGCGCAATCAAAATTGGCGCCATCGCCGGACCGCTGTTCGAAGCATTTATGGAGGGAGCGGTGAAAGACCGGCTTGAAAACAGTGAGGCAAAGGTTGTTGTCACAACACCTGAGCTGCTGGAGAGAATACCGGTAGACAAACTGCCTAACTTGCAGCATGTCTTCGTAGTCGGGGGAGAGGCTGAGAGCGGCACGAATATCATCAATTATGATGAAGCAGCGAAACAGGAAAGCACAAGACTGGATATCGAATGGATGGATAAAAAAGACGGCTTTCTGCTTCACTATACATCAGGTTCCACTGGTACGCCAAAGGGCGTGCTGCATGTCCATGAAGCGATGATTCAGCAATATCAAACAGGAAAGTGGGTCCTTGATTTAAAGGAAGAAGACATTTATTGGTGCACGGCTGATCCAGGCTGGGTGACAGGTACGGTATACGGCATTTTTGCACCGTGGCTGAACGGAGCGACAAATGTCATCGTCGGCGGACGTTTCAGCCCGGAAAGCTGGTATGGTACGATTGAACAGCTTGGCGTCAATGTCTGGTACAGCGCGCCGACCGCTTTTCGGATGCTGATGGGAGCGGGAGATGAAATGGCTGCGAAATATGATCTAACTTCACTACGGCATGTGCTCAGTGTCGGTGAGCCGCTAAATCCGGAAGTCATCAGATGGGGACATAAAGTTTTTAACAAACGAATTCATGATACATGGTGGATGACAGAAACGGGCAGTCAGCTTATCTGCAACTATCCTTGCATGGATATTAAACCGGGTTCAATGGGTAAGCCGATTCCAGGAGTGGAGGCAGCGATCGTTGACAATCAAGGCAACGAGCTTCCGCCGTACCGAATGGGCAATCTCGCCATCAAAAAGGGCTGGCCTTCCATGATGCATACCATTTGGAATAACCCTGAAAAGTATGAATCGTATTTCATGCCGGGCGGCTGGTATGTGTCTGGGGATTCTGCTTACATGGATGAAGAGGGATACTTTTGGTTCCAAGGCAGAGTTGATGACGTCATCATGACCTCCGGTGAGCGCGTCGGCCCATTTGAAGTGGAAAGCAAGCTTGTCGAACATCCGGCTATTGCAGAAGCAGGCGTAATCGGAAAGCCTGACCCGGTGCGTGGAGAAATCATTAAAGCCTTTATTGCACTCAGGGAAGGATTTGAGCCGTCTGATAAACTGAAAGAAGAGATCCGCCTATTTGTAAAGCAGGGTCTTGCAGCCCATGCGGCTCCGCGTGAGATCGAATTTAAAGATAAGCTTCCGAAAACCCGAAGCGGAAAGATCATGAGGCGCGTGCTGAAGGCATGGGAGCTTAATCTGCCGGCTGGAGATCTGTCAACAATGGAGGATTAAAAGGCGGCGTTGACACAGGATTTTATTTATGTTAAAAATGATATAGCTTCATATGAAAAGGTAAAGATTGAGACAAGTAGAATATCCTTACGTTCCAGAGAGCTGATGGCCGGTGAAAAT
>NZ_JAVAXX010000303.1:0-7132 GCF_042709275.1 Bacillus sp. LR_5
CATCGTTCCTTCCTATAGAAATGAATGACTATTCATTCATAATTTCATGATAAGAAGGATTTTCAGGTTTGTCAAGTTTATTCATAGTCGTTTTCTTTTTTTATTTGATATGATGATTTTCGGTTTCTTCTTCAAGTAAACGCCTTCTTAAAATTTTTCCCACCGCCGTTTTCGGCAACTCCTTTCTGAAGTCATAGGCTTTGGGCACCTTATAGGGAGCTAGACGTGATCTCGCAAAAGCGTCCAGTTCTTCTGCATCGGCTTTTGCGCCTTTCTTTAATACGACAAATGCTTTTACTGTTTCTCCCCTGTAGGAATCGGGAACGCCTGCAACAACAATTTCCTGGATGGCTTCATGTTCATAAAGCGCTTCTTCTACCTCACGCGGGTAAATATTGTAACCGCCGGCAATGATGATATCCTTCTTCCTGTCAGCAATATAGAAAAAGCCTTCTTCATCCATATAGCCCATGTCCCCGGTGAACAGCCAGCCATCTCTCAGCACTGCGGCGGTTTCCTCTGGTTTATTCCAGTATCCTTTCATGACTTGCGGACCTTTTACAATGATTTCTCCATGCTCATACGGAGCGGCAAGCTCACCCGTCTCTTCAGAATAGATCGCAGCGTCCGTACTCGGCCAAGGACAGCCGATACTGCCCGGCTTGTTTTTTCCCCAGATAAAATTGGCGTGCGTCACTGGGGATGCCTCAGACAAACCATAGCCTTCCACAAGCTTTCCGCCAGTCACCTTTTCAAATTTCTGCTTTACCTCCACGGGGAGCGCGGCTGATCCGCTAAGACAGCTTTTAATGGATGACAGATCATAATGCTGCAATTCGGGGTGATGCAAAAGGCCAATGTAAATTGTCGGTGCGCCAGGAAAGAGCGTCGGTTTGTGTTTGTCGATGATTTTAAGTGTTTCGAGCGGATCAAACTTAGGAAGAAGAATCATTTCGAAGCCTAGTTTAATCGAATAGTTCATGACTGCCGTCAGTCCGTAGACATGAAAAAACGGGACGATGCCCAGCACTTTTTCAGCGCCTTCTTTCACGTCATACATCCAAGCGGCGCACATTTCAGTATTTGCCAAAATATTTTGGTGCGTGAGCATGACCCCTTTTGGAGCTCCGGTTGTTCCTCCGGTATACTGGAGGACAGCGATATCATGCTCAGGATCGATCTTCGGGATTGTCAGGAGTTCAGTTTTTTCCTGCTTCATACTGGAAGCGAACGTGTGAATGTTAGCTGTTTTGTCAAAGTCGATATGCACTTTTTGTTTTTGCGTCAGCGGGTAAAGAATATTCTTCGGAAAAGGCAAATAGTCTTTTACGCTGGTTATCAAAATCTGGTCGACTATTGATAACGTTTTCATTTTTATTGCCTTCGGGAAAAGCAAATCTAAGGTGATGATTACACTTACCTGAGCATCTCTAAGCTGGTATTCAAGCTCATGCTCGGTATAAAGCGGATTCGTCTGCACCACAATGCCACCGGCAAACAAGACGCCATAATAAGAAATCACTGTTTGCGGGCAATTGGGCAGCATAACAGCCACTCTGTCTCCTTTTTGCAGGCCATTGCACTGCAAAAAAGCTGCAAGTTTAAGAGCACCCGTCAGAATGTCATGAAAGGTGAGTTTTTTTCCATAAAACGATATTGCGGTTTTATCAGGGAATCGTGCGGCGGAGTCTGTCAGGATGGATTGCAGGGTTTTATTCGGCAACGGAAGCTCATGCGGGATATCGTTGGGATACTCGGCAAGCCACGGCTTTTGAGACTGCATAAAACCTCCCCTTTCGATTTTAGAGATCCACCTTATCATTATAGCAGATGGACGGCAAAAAAAAGAAAAAGAAAGGTAAATCTTTCTTTTTCTCATAATATGAACAGATATATAAGACCAATTAACAAAAAGATTCCCGCTGCGGCGAGCAGTATTTTAGCAAGCTTTTCCATCTATTCTCCGTCCCCTTATATTCCGGCTGCCACCACAAAAGAAAGCCCGACAGAAATGACAAATGAAATAAAGCCGACAGCCCGGTTATCATTTTCGATTTCCTGATCAATTTTAAACCGCGGAGTCAAAAACTCAAAAATAAAGTAGCTGATCAGAAGCATAACAAACCCGTAAACGCCCCAGCCGATCATTTGCAGCAGCGAATTATGCTGGGAGATGGAATGCTGAAATACGTTTGCGATTCCCAAAATTTTTCCGCCGGTCGCCATTGCCACCGCAAGATTTCCTTTTTGAATCTCTTCCCAGTTTTTATAAGCCGTCACCAGCTCAAACACAGTCAAAAAGAGGACGAGGCAGAGAACCGCGACACTGTAATATGCCGCGATTTCCACAAGCTCGTTTTCCCAAAAATCACTCATGGCCATACTCCCTTTTATTTTAGTTCAACAACCGTAACGCCTGATCCTCCCTCACCTGCTTCACCGAAACGGGAACTTTTGACGCTGCGGTGGTTTTTCAGAAGATCCTGTACGCCTTTTCTTAAAGCGCCGGTTCCTTTTCCGTGGATGATTGACACTCTTGGATATCCGGCTAACACCGCATCATCCAAGTATTTTTCAACCCGGCTGAGGGCATTTTCATAGCGTTCGCCGCGGAGATCAAGTTCAAGCGATACGTGATAGTCCTTTCCCTTGACCGCTGTAATGATTTTTTCTTTTTTTGGCTCCGGAGCTGATTTGATAAACTCCAGATCTTTTTCTTTTACTTTCATCTTTAAAATACCGATTTGAACATTCCATTCATTGCCGCCTGTTTTTTCGAGCAATGTTCCTTTTTGCCCGAAAGTGAGGACTTTCACCTCGTCGCCCGGCTTAAAGTCGCGTTTTTGCGCTTTCGGCTTTTCCGGTTTCTTGGACTTTTCAAAAGCCGGCATAGCGCCTTCTAACCGTTTCTTCGCGTTAATCAGCTCGTGATCCTTGAAGGATTTGTGTTCTTCTTTTATGGAGCGCAATTCATGAATAATGTCCTCAGCTTCTTTCATTGCCGCTTTTACTTTTTCAGCAGCCTGCTGTTCTGCCTCTTCAAGCATTTTGTCTTTTTTGCTGTTAAGCTCGATGATTTGCTGCTGCAGCTCTTTATGCAGTTTTTCCGCTTCTTTTCTGATTGATTCTGTCTCAGAAAGCTCTTCTTCCGCACGTTTTTTGCTTTGTTCCAGCGACGCAATCATCGTATCGACTTCGTTATGCTCGGCCGTCATTTCTGACTTCGCCTGCCCGATGATATGGTCCGGAAGCCCGAGGCGTTTTGAAATTTCGAAAGCATTGCTTCGACCCGGCACTCCAATTAAAAGTTTATAGGTCGGTGACAGCGTTTCGATGTCAAATTCAACGCTGGCATTCATGACGCCTTCTCTGTTATAGCCGTACGCCTTCAATTCCGGATAATGCGTCGTAGCTAACACTCGTGCATTGGTGCGATGCACGTCATCCAAGATGCTCATGGCGAGGGCCGCCCCCTCCTGCGGATCTGTCCCTGCACCAAGTTCATCGAAAAGCACAAGGCTGTTTTCATTGACCTGTTCTAAAATGCCGACAATATTCACCATATGGGATGAGAACGTACTTAAACTTTGCTCAATCGACTGTTCATCACCGATATCAGCGAATACGTGCTCAAATACTGCCGCTTCTGACCCTTCATCTGCCGGGATATGAAGACCTGACTGCGCCATTAAGGTTAGCAGGCCTAACGTTTTAAGGGTGACTGTTTTCCCCCCGGTGTTTGGCCCTGTGATGACAATGGTTGAAAAATCGCGGCCAAGCTCGATGTCATTGGCAACAACCTGATCAGGCGGAAGCAATGGATGGCGGGCTTTTTTCAAACGGATAAAGCCGGTGTCGTTCATAATCGGTTTTGTCGCTTTAACCGCTTTTGCATATCTAGCTTTTGCAAAAATAAAGTCAAGCGTCTGCAGCACTTGCAAATCTAGAAATAGCTCCTCTGTATGCTCTGCCGTTTTCTCTGTCAACACACGCAAAATCCGTTCAATTTCTTGCTTTTCTTTCACTTTCGCCTGCTGAAGGGAATTGTTCATATCTACAATCGCCTGCGGTTCAATGAATAGTGTCGCACCAGAGGATGAGGTGTCGTGCACAATTCCTCCATAGCTGGATCTGTACTCCTGTTTGACCGGGATCACAAAGCGGTCATTCCGAATCGTAACAATCGTATCAGACAGCATTTTCGATGCGGAAGAGGAACGCAGCAACGACTCTAACCGGTCTCTGACTCTTGATTCGAGTGTTCTGAGCTGTGTGCGGATTCCTCTTAATGTTTCCGATGCATGATCAAGCACTTCTCCGTGATCATCGATGCAGGAATTAATGTCCCGCTCTAAATCGGACAGCGTGATAAGCTGTTCAGCATGCTGATGGATCAGCGGAATGTCGACACCGTCTTCAGCCATTTGGGTGATAAAATGTTTCATTTGTTTAACTGCATAAAGCAGGCCTGAGATTTCAGTGAATTCAGAAGGACTGAGAACACTGCCGATTTCCGCCCGTCTTAACGCTCCTCTGATATCTACAAGGCCGCCAAATGGCGCTTGGCCTCTCAGCCGGATAATGTCAGAAGCTTCGTCTACTTCATCCAGCTGTTTTTTGATTTCGTCTATAGAAGCAGAAGGCTTAAGCTCGAGAAGCATTTCTTTTCCGAGCGATGAAGCGGCATGCCCAATAACCTGTTCTTTCACTTTATGAAATTCAAGAGCTGATAATACTTTTTGCTGCACGATTGTGTGAGCCTCCTTACTTAATCGTTGCGCTTCAGAAATGCCTCTACGTCTTTAAGCGACCGGGCATTCAGAACGTTTTTCGTTTCCGTCCATCCTTTGCGCGCGGCAGTAACGCCAGTTTTCATATCGTCTAACATCTCAATATTATGGGCATCAGTATTAATCACCAATGTAACCCCTTGTTCGTTTGCTTTCATTAAATGCTCTGTGCGCAGATCAAGGCGCGCAGGGTTGGCGTTGAGTTCAAGCGCCGTATTTGTTTTCCTCGCAAGCTCAATCAGCTGATCAATATCGATTTCGTAACCGGCCCGTCTGCCGATAAGGCGCCCGGTCGGGTGTGCGATAATGTCAACATGCTTGTTTGTCAGTGCCGTCTCAAGCCGTTTCATAATCACGTGTTCCGGCTGATTAAAACTGGAATGAATCGATGCAATAACGATATCCATTTCCGCAAGCACATCGTCATCATAATCGAGCGTACCGTCAGGCAGGATATCCATCTCAACGCCTTTCAAAATACGGAAGTTTTCAAACTCTGCATTCAGCGCGTCAATTTCTTTTGCCTGCTGCTTAAGTCTTTCTGCAGTAAGCCCGTTGGCGACCTTTAAATATTGTGAGTGATCGGTGATCGCCATGTATTGATAGCCTTTTTTGATGCAGGCTTCAGCCATCTCTCTGATCGAAAATGCGCCATCGCTCCACGTTGAGTGCATGTGGAGATCACCTTTGATTTGCCCGGGTTCTATCAGTTCAATGCTGTCGCTGTAGGTTTCCACTTCCTGTCCGCTTTCACGAATTTCCGGCGGAATCAGCGGCAGGCCGAAGTGCGCATAAAATTCACGTTCACTCGGAAATGTTTTGATCTCTCCGGTTTCAACTGTCTCAACGCCGTATTCACTGATCCGCTCGCCGCGTTCTTTGGCGATTTGGCGCATCTTAATATTGTGATCCTTTGATCCCGTAAAATGATGGAGTGTTGTCGGAAACTGCTCTTCCGTCACAAGACGGAAATCGACGCTTGTTTCATATTCAAAGGAAAGGATGACGGACACCTTCGTATCTCCGCTTGCGATCACGCTTTTGATGTTTGGCAGCTCAAGAAGCTGCTCTCTTACTTCAGCCGGATGATCTGTAGCAATGATATAATCCAGATCCTTCACCGTTTCCCGCGCTCTGCGGAGACTTCCGGCACGAGAAAATTTGATGATATGCGTAAATTGAGAAAGATGCTCCTCAATTTCCCGCGCGATCCGGAGGGCGTATCCGATCGGGAACCGTTCAGGCTGTTTTCCGGCTTCCCCGAGCGCCTGTAATATTTTTTCTTCCGATTTTTTGCCGAAGCCCGCAAGACCCTGGACCTTTTGCTGCTCACAGGCTTCCTTCAGAGATTCTGCATCGTGTACGCCGAGCTCTTTATACAGCTTTGCGATTTTTTTGCCGCCGAGCCCCGGCAGCTTCAATAAAGGCACGAGTCCTTCCGGCACTTCTTTCTGAAGCGATTCGAGCGTGCTTGACTTTCCTTCATCTATATACTCTTTAATGACGCTGTACGTTCCTTTTCCAATGCCGGACAGCGACATCATATCGTCCATTTCTGATAAGCTTCGGTCGTCCTGTTCCAGAGCTGCCGCCGCTTTTCGGAAGGCGGATACTTTAAACGGGTTGTCCCCTTTGAGTTCCATATAGACTGCAATGGTTTCAAGCAGCCGGATAATATCTTTTTTATGCATATCATAACCCCCAGACGTTCACATATGTTTCCATCATACTTGAAAAAAACTTCTCCGGACAAGAGAAGTTTTTTTATGCCCCGTACTGTGTCCACAGCTCTTGTAAAAGCCCTGACAAGTACGGTGTATGGTTAATGATCACATTTGCGAGAGACGATTGCCCCATCATTTGCTGTAGTGCATCTATCGGAAGAACGGATGCGACATACAGCAGCACAAATGTAAATAAATAGACTTCTAGAAAACCGAGAACGGCTCCCAGCATCTGGTTGATTTGTTTAATCACCGGAATGCCGGCTACAATACTCAGGAACGAGCCGATGATTCTCAGTAAGATTTTAGCAATGATAAATAAAACGATAAACGCAATCGCATTATAGTACGCTGCTTCCAAATTCCCCGTAAAAAAAGAAAGAGCCGGCTGTCCCGCTGAAAAATCGGGTGCGGGAATCCAATGTAAATGCGGTGCCACGTTTTTATAGAATAAAGCCGCAAAGGCAATTGATAAAATAAAGCTCGTCAAGCGGATAAACTGCAGGATAAAACCGCGTTTTAACCCCAGTAAAGTCCCCATCAGGAGCAAGATTAAGATGATGATATCTAGCATAGTTGTTCAATCCTTTTCTTTAAGCTGACGCTCCAGTTTTTCAC
>NZ_JAVAXX010000304.1:0-7096 GCF_042709275.1 Bacillus sp. LR_5
TTTTGAACTGCCTGATGTTCTTTTCGGAGCAGGAGAGGCAGCTTCCTTTTTCTTCGGGGCAGATGTTTTTGATTCTTGTTCTTTATTGTCAGTTGTTTTAGATTTCTTTGGGAGAGAAGAACTTTTTGGTTTTGATTTTTTGTTCCCATCTGAGGTTTTTGTTTCAGTCTCTTTTTCTTTTTCTGATGATTCTTCTGAAACAGATTGTTTTTCACTTTCCTCATTGGTCTCTGTCTCAGTATCATCACTTTTACTTAATTGGCTGTACAGCTTCATCATTGCTGGCAGATTGCGGACTAATGGGCCGTACTGCTGGATCATAGGGGTGACTTGCTGCGCCATGCCGAGTACTTTTTGCACATTTCCAAGCATACTGGATAATGATGCAGGATTGGCGATATTTTGAATGCCTTGCAGGCCAGCACCTCCGCTCGCTGCTGCACCTGCTCCTGGAATTCCAGGAACTCCGGCGCTGCCAGCGCCTCCTCCGCCGGGTAGGAACCTTGACAGCATTCCTTTTAAGCCTCCGCCTGCACCTGCACCATTTCTCGCTCCGGCATTTGCCTGAGGAAGAAATTGTCCGGCTTGCTGAAAACCTTGCTGCTGTGCTCCAAATGAAGGTCCTCGCATATTAGGCGGTCTTCTGCCCATCATTCGCTGATTTGGCATGGGGCGGGGCGGTCCGGGCTGTGGGTAATTTCTCATTGGCTGCTGCGGTGAAAACATACTTGTACCTCCTTTCAGCTCTCTCTGCTATTAGAATATGCATGGGCTGCGGTATTTGCTTTACATAACTGAATAAAACAAACGCCTTGCAAACGTGGTGTTTTTAAGCAAAATCGGGTATAATGTGATGATGGACACATAATGTGCCGCTTTAAGGAGCTGGGAAAAATGAAAGAAACGAAATTTGAACTTTATGAATTGAAACCATTTATTATAGATGCAGTACATCGCCTTGGTTTTTACGAACCGACTGATATCCAGAAAAGGCTGATTCCTGCAGTGTTAAAAAAAGAAAGCGTCATCGGCCAGTCTCAGACGGGTACTGGAAAGACTCACGCTTATTTACTGCCTTTATTAAACAAAATCGATCCTGCTAAGGATGTCGTTCAGGTAGTCATTACGGCTCCGACAAGAGAGCTAGCCAACCAGATTTATCAGGAAGCGCTTAAAATCACGCAGGGTGAGGAAGGCAGTCAGATTCGCTCGAAATGTTTTATCGGAGGCACTGATAAACAAAAATCAATTGATAAATTGAAAATACAGCCGCATCTTGTTGTCGGTACACCCGGACGGATCGCTGACTTAATCAAAGAACAGGCGTTAAGTGTTCATAAAGCGGAATCTCTTGTTATTGATGAAGCGGATTTAATGCTGGACATGGGATTCCTTGCAGATGTAGATTACATCGGTTCCCGCATGCCTGAGGATCTGCAAATGCTTGTGTTCTCAGCGACCATACCGGAAAAGCTGAAACCATTCTTGAAGAAATACATGGAAAATCCGAAATACGCCCATGTGGAGCCAAAACAAGTGACTGCTGCGAAAATCGAGCATATCCTCATTCCTTCGAAACATCGTGACAAGGACAAGCTCCTTTTTGACATCATGTCGCATCTGAATCCATACCTGGGGATTGTGTTTGCCAACACGAAAAATACGGCTGACCATATTGCCCAATATCTGACTGGCAAAGGCATGAAAATCGGCTTGCTGCACGGCGGATTAACACCACGTGAGCGGAAAAAAGTCATGAAGCAGATCAATGATTTGGAATTCACATATATCATTGCAACTGACCTTGCCGCAAGAGGTATTGATATTAAAGGTGTCAGCCATGTTATCAACTATGAGCTGCCGGATGATCTCGATTTCTATGTTCACCGTGTGGGCAGAACGGCTCGTGCCGGCTCATCAGGACAAGCGATGACCATTTATGAGCTTACTGATGAGGATGCATTAGTAAGACTTGAAAAAATGGGCATCGAATTTGATTACTTAGAGCTTGAAAAGGGCGAATGGAAAAAAGGCGATGACCGTCAGCGCCGCAAAAAGCGTAAAAAAACGCCGAATGAAGCGGATGAAATTGCTCATCGTCTCGTGAAAAAGCCGAAGAAGGTTAAGCCTGGGTATAAAAAGAAAATGAGCTATGAGATGGAGAAAATCAAGAAAAAACAGAGAAGAAACCAATCTAAGAAAAGAAAGTAGGGGAACCTGTTGCTGAGAATAGGCTCACACGTCTCTATGAGCGGAAAACACATGCTTCTGGCTGCAAGCCAGGAAGCAGTCTCTTATGGGGCGAATACGTTTATGATCTATACAGGCGCACCGCAAAATACGCGCCGAAAGAAAATTGAAGACTTAAATATAGAAGCAGGCCGGGCACATATGCAAGAAAATGGCATTGACGAGATTATCGTACACGCGCCTTATATTATTAATATTGGCAACACGACAAATCCGTCCACTTTTGAGCTGGGTGTTGATTTTCTTCGTTCAGAAATTGAACGGACAGCGGCCATCGGAGCGAAGCAAATTGTCCTTCATCCTGGCGCTCACGTAGGGGCAGGAGCTGAAGCCGGCATCAAAAAAATTATTGAAGGCTTAAATGAAGTGATTGATCCGAATCAAAATGTCCAGATTGCATTAGAAACAATGGCTGGAAAAGGATCAGAATGCGGCAGAAGCTTTGAGGAGCTTGCGCATATTATCGAAGGCGTTACACACAATGAGCAGCTGTCAGTGTGCTTTGACACGTGCCATACACATGATGCCGGGTATAACATTGTCGAAGACTTTGACGGAGTGCTAAATGAGTTCGATAAAATCATTGGCATTGACCGTATTAAAGTGCTTCATATCAATGACAGCAAAAATGTCAAAGGTGCGAGAAAAGACCGCCATGAAAATATTGGCTTTGGTGAAATAGGTTTTGACGCACTGCAATATGTTGTTCACCATGAGCAGTTAAAAGACATTCCAAAAATTCTTGAAACACCATACGTCGGTGAAGATAAAAAGAACAAAAAACCGCCATACCGTTTTGAGATTGAAATGCTGAAAGAAAAACAATTTGATGATACATTGCTCGAAAAGATTTTACAGCAATAAAAAATGGGGGATAACACCCCCATTTTTTAGCTTGTAAATTGTTTGAATAGTTCATTAACTGTTTGAGCTGTTTCTTTCGATGTAATCGTCTCTACTTGTTTCAGCAGCCGCATTCGTTCACTCTCATTAAAGATGTTTACATTTTTCCCGTATAACAGGTTCGCTACTTCAACGGCCTGCGATCTTGTTAAGCTGATTCCGTATTGTTTTGAGTACTTCAGCAAATCATCAGCAGTAGCCTGATTAAGCCGCTGTAAGATAATTCTTTGAAATAAAATCATCGGTCATTCCACCTCCAGACTTAATGTATGGGCAAATCAGTAAAATGTGTCAATGTTTAATGGTAAAATAGATTTATAATGTATTTAAAATAGTTATTGCAGGAAAGGAGATTTTATGACCCCAACAAAACAACATAAGAAAGAAACATTTACCCATTTTATTTTCAGGGTCTTTATGATTCTGGTAGGAGCTGCATCTGCGGCTGTAAGTATTGAATTATTTTTAATCCCCAATGATTTTATTGATGGCGGGATTATCGGTGTATCACTTATTTTAGACCACCTCTTTATGTCAAACCCCTTTCTGAATTTCGCTTTTTTCGTTGTCATATTAAATATTCCTTTTATGATCTTCGGATATAAATATATCGGTAAGACCTTTCTAGTCTCTACGTTTATAGGGATTGTCGGGCTTGCCGTTATTGAATCCTCACTTCACCATGTAGAAGCCATTACAACCCAGCCTATTTTGGCTACTGTGTTCGGAGGTCTTTTACTCGGCTTTGGCGTCGGGCTTGTTATTCGAAACGGAGGTTCAATGGATGGTACAGAAATTCTCGGTATTTTGCTGACCAAAAAACTCCCGTTTTCAGTAGGTGAGTTCGTTATGTTCATCAATGTGTTCATTTTCATTTGGGCAGTTTTTGTGTTCGGTCCTGAGCAAGCGATGTACTCATTCATGACTTATTATATTGCGATGAAAACGATTGATGCTGTGATCCAAGGGCTTGATGAAACAAAAGCTGTCATTATTGTGTCTGAGCAGTATGATGAGATTTCCGACGCGATTTTGCACCGTCTTGGTCGGGGCACAACGAAGCTGAAGGGGAAAGGCGGGTATACGGACGAAGAAAAAGACGTAATTTACGCGGTTGTCACAAGGCTGGAAGTGACAAAGCTCAAATCGATCGTGTTTGAAGTTGATCAAAATGCATTCATAACAATTATGAATACTCATGAAACGAGAGGCGGAAAATTCAAAAACGCAATCCACTAGGCTTTCATTTACTTTTATTCATTTTATGGGTATAATTTTATCTGCAGTAAAGACAATGGCTTGCTGGACAGACAGCTGCCATTTTCTTTTTCATACATGTGATACGTTCTTAAGCAAAGCGAAAAGGGGGACCCTTCATGAACGTACAAGAAGCGCTGAACCTACTAAAAGAAAACGGATATAAATATACAAACAAACGGGAGGATATGCTGCAGCTTTTTGCTGATTCAGACAGATATCTTACCGCTAAAAACGTACTGTCTGCACTGAATGATGATTATCCAGGCTTAAGCTTTGATACAATCTACAGAAATCTTTCTTTATATGAAGAACTTGGGATTTTGGAAACAACTGAGCTGTCCGGTGAAAAGCTTTTCCGATTTAAGTGTTCATTCACCCATCACCACCATCATTTTATTTGTCTTGCCTGCGGCAAAACAAAGGAAATTGAATCATGTCCGATGGACAAGCTTTGTGATGATTTGGATGGCTATCAGGTCAGCGGACATAAATTTGAGATTTACGGCACATGCCCTGATTGTACAGCGGAAAACCAAGACAACACTACTGCGTAAAATGCGTATATATGAAAAAGGGGCCCGGTTTGGGCTCCTTTTTCAGTTATTGACGCGTATTAAGTGATGCTTGTTGTTGTTCATCCATTGAACGGCTTCTAGCCAGTTGTTTACTCTGATGATGTTTGAATCAATCGGAAGCTGATTATAAGGGGAATTGAACAAAATCACCGGTATCCCGGCTTCTTTCGCAATCATCATGGCGTTACCGTGATGATCCTCAAAAAACAGGTCGATGTTATGATTCTTGACCGCTTCAACTTTGTGATGACCGCCAACGAGTTCGATGTGGTCATAATGAATGTTTTGTCTGTCAAACCATTCATAGGTAATATCAGTTAAATGAGTCCGTCTCGCTGTAATATAAATAAGCTTGTGCTCCTCTTTGAGAAGATCAAGTGACTGTTTCGCATGCTGTGCAAGCAATGCTTCCTTATATATGATCGCTTCATTTTGATTCATCCAATCCCAAAATTCTTCCTGGGTAATGTTTAACAGCTTTGTTAAATCATAATCCGTCATATCGTTTAATGAAATGGAAAGATTAAACGAACGGTTCAAATAAGGGACGAATGTATCCTGAGCCGTGATTGTGCCGTCAATATCTATTCCTAAGCGTAACATGCCCACACTCCTTCAGTTTCATCCCTTCAAGTGTAACATAAACAATTGACATTAACAGAAAAGTTTAGCAAACATGAATCAGGCAAAATGGATCAAACTATAAAAGCTCCTTTAATAAAACAGAAGGGGGAATTGAAGGTGGCAAACGATTACGAAAAGCGTGATAACAACAGTTACTATGTTGATCATGGGTCTGAAGGGACAAATATTACCCGCGACAATGACGGTTTTTTTGAGGAAACAGCTGCTGAAATCGCAGAGCCTTATCGTGCTGCTGACCGCAGCAATGACCAAGACAATGATCGCAGCGGCGGCAATGTCAATGAAGGACGGGGAATAGGATATATCGCTTTAGCCTTGTCCATCATTTCATTGTTTGTACTGCCTGTTTTATTGGGAGCTGCTGGTATTATTGTCGGCTATATCGCAAGAAGAAGAGGTGCTCAAGGCCTTGGAGCCTGGGCAATGGGTATCGGTGTCGTTTCATTAGTGCTTGGAATATTTATTATTCCATTTTTCTAACACAAAAAAGCTTGACGGGTTCCCGTCAAGCTTTTTGTGTTTCTTCTTTTAATTTTGCTTTTTCAGCTTCAAGTTTTGCGTAGTGTTCCTCAGCAAGAATGTCAATTTCTTTTTTGAGTTCTTCTACCATCGTTTCCTCTGGAACCTTACGGACAATTTTCCCTTTCCGGAACAGCAGTCCTTCACCGCGTGCGCCGGCGATTCCGATATCAGCTTCTCTCGCTTCACCAGGTCCGTTTACAGCGCAGCCGAGAACAGCAACTTTAATTGGCGCTTTTACCTTAGAAATATACTCTTCCACTTCATTGGCAATGCTGATTAGATCAATTTCAATACGGCCGCAAGTCGGGCATGAGATGAGCGTGGCAGCATTGGAGGCTAAGCCGAAAGATTTCAGAAGCTCCCTTGCTACTTTTACCTCTTCTACAGGGTCTGCGCTTAGTGAAATGCGCATGGTGTTCCCGATGCCTTTGCTTAAAATGGCGCCGAGTCCTGCTGCGCTCTTTACTGTGCCGGCAAACAGTGTTCCTGACTCGGTGATCCCGAGGTGAAGCGGGTAGTCAAACGCTTTCGCCGCTTTTTCATAAGCCTCGATTGCAAGGTTCACGTCAGAGGCCTTCATGCTGACAATAATATCGTGAAAATCAAGATCCTCAAGAATTTTAATGTGATGAAGTGCGCTTTCTACCATTCCATCGGCAGTCGGATAACCGTATTTTTCTAAAATGCGTTTTTCCAATGAACCGGCGTTTACTCCGATTCTGATCGGAATGCCTTTGTCTTTGGCCGCTTTAACAACCGCTTCAACTTTTTCGCGCCGGCCGATGTTGCCGGGGTTGATTCGGATTTTATCTGCGCCGCCTTCAATGGCTTTCAACGCAAGTTTATAATCGAAATGTATGTCAACAACGAGAGGAATGGAAATGCGCTTTTTAATATCCGCAATGGCGTTTGCTGCCCGTTCATCCGGACATGCTACCCGA
>NZ_JAVAXX010000305.1:0-6948 GCF_042709275.1 Bacillus sp. LR_5
AAGAACCGAAAGTACGCTAAGAATGCTAACCAACAAGTGACCTTTCCAGATGGAGGAGCATTTCAATACTTTATAGGAGATAGAAAAAAATCAAAGCAATTAGGCTTTTTTGTATTTTTTGCTTTCCTATATGCTGGAATTGAAACAAATTTTGCCAACTTTTTACCTTCAATCATGATAAACCAAGACAATGAACAAATTAGTCTTATAAGTGTCTCCTTTTTCTGGGTAGGGATCATCATAGGAAGAATATTGATTGGTTTCGTAAGTAGAAGGCTTGATTTTTCCAAATACCTCCTTTTTAGCTGTAGTTGTTTAATTGTTTTGTTGATTGCCTTCTCTTATATAAGTAACCCAATACTTCAATTGGGTGGTACATTTTTGATTGGCCTAAGTATAGCGGGCATATTTCCCATTGCTTTAACACTAGCATCAATCATTATTCAGAAGTACGTTGACGAAGTTACAAGTTTATTTATTGCTTCGGCAAGTTTCGGAGGAGCGATCATCTCTTTCTTAATTGGATGGAGTTTAAATCAGGATACGATCTTATTAACCATGGGAATATTTACAACTATGGCGGTCATTCTAGTAGGTATTTCTGTAAAGATTAGGAGAACTAAAACAGAAGACCCTATTTCACTTGAAAACAAAGCATCAAAAACACAGTAGAAAATGTGTAAATTAAAGATACTAATAGACATATCGTATAAGCAGGGCAAATTCCTGAACATCTCTTCAAGAGGAAAACTGATTTACGTTACAGCCTTGAAAAAGAAGGAAGAAACGCGAAAAACACGCACCGCAGTGCGTGTTTTTTTATTTAAAAATGCTAGGAAGCCCCCCTTCAATTTCTTCTGACGACGGATACCATTTTGTCACCAGATCCAGAAACAGCCGTTCCGCAAAAAGAATCTCTTCCTCGGTATAGCGGTCAAAAAATGACAGAAAACGCTGTTCAGCCTTCTGATGATAATATTTGTGCAAACTGTGCAGCTTTTTTCCAGCAGGCGTCAATCGGAAGTAGACCTCCTTTTTATTATCGCTGAGCTGTGTTCTGTGAAGGAATCCTGCGCCGAGCAATTTTGTGCTGATGCGTGATACAGTCGCTTTTGTCGTATTCATTTTTTCTGCTATCGACGTGACATTAATTGGTTCATTGTCCCCGACACAGGATAGAACATGAATTTCTGTCATCGTCAATTGAGATTTACTCCCGTGCTCTACATCCAGCTTCCCCAATTCGTCAGATAAAAAGGCTTTAATAAGCCCCTCCCATTTCTCCTGCTGATGAATGAGCTCCGCATACAATTCAAAAAGATTGCGTTTCGTATGATCTGTGTTCATCGGGTTTTCCATCCTTTTTCATTCGATTGTTTCTTCTATCATACCGTTTTGTTACAGATGAAACAATCGAATTGAATTATATTCGGCTGGTGACGGAAAACCAGCGGCTGATCCCTTTTTGAATCACCTCGGCACAATCGGGCGCTGATGCATCCACCGCCCAGGCTACATGTCCATCGGGACGAACCAATATGGTATGCACATCCCGCAACTTTTCATTCGGTTCTGCAAGCGAGGCGGTTACCGTACGTAAGCCTTTCACTTCGATATGCTCATCAGCTTCCTGCCTCAATGACAGCAAAACGAATGACCCGTTTTGGAAAAAGCTGTACAGCCATTCCGAACTGCCGTCGGAAAGAATCAGCTTCATGTCAGGGAGCCGTGCCCCGTTCAAACGATTCGGCGGCATGGTACGATCAGCTTCATATCTGACATCGAGTGCAGAAATTTGCCCTGCTACATATCGATTCACATCAGGGAAGGCCAGCAGCTCCGACATCATGCTTCGCAAATGGAGGCCTGCTTGAGTGAAATCGATCAGCTTTGTCTGTGCCTCCGTGTTTCTGAGGAGCCCTTCCGCTGCCGGATGCCGCTCGTCATGGTAGCTGTCCAAAAGCCATGAAGGCGCAGAGCCTTTGATGGCCGCCGCCAGTTTCCACCCAAGGTTCATTGCATCCTGAAGACCGACATTCAGTCCTTGCCCGCCCGCCGGAAAATGAATATGCGCGGCATCACCCGCAAGAAAGATTCTGCCGTCCCGATACCGTTTCGCTTGGCGCGCGGCGTTCCCGAACCGCGACATCCACGAAGGGTTGCTTAAACCAAAGTCAGTTCCGCAAATTCGCAGGAGGTCAGCTTTCAGCTCTTCCTCAGTCACAGGCACATCTTTCGGCGTTTGCGTGCGATAAGGGCTGATCACAACGACACGGTATCGGTCTGGAGATAACGGAACAATCATAACACCGCCCTCTTTTGTGCAAAGGGACAGCACGCCTGACGGCGGCGGAGAAAGGAGCACCACATCCCCAAGCGCAGCGGTGACAGTGCTGTCTGTTCCCGGAAACTCAATTTTTGCCTGTTTCCGGACGGTACTTCCGGCGCCATCTGCCCCAACGGCAAACTTGCTTGTGATCGTCCGTACACTGCCGTCCCGATCCTTAAAAATCGTTTGGACCGCTTCCCCGTTTTGCGTAACCGCCAGCGCCTCGGCACCCCGAAACACCTCTGTTCCCAGGCTTCGTGCATGATCTTCAAGAAGCTTTTCTGTTTTTGACTGCGGGAGCAAAAGCGTGTAAGGACAGCTCGTATCCAAGCCTGAAAAATCCAGACGGGTATCCAGCATTGAAAAATGTCCGGAAGGTATCTTGCTTCCCTTGGATACGAACCGCTCTAAAATCCCTCTCATCTCAAGGAGCTCCAGCGTTCGGGGATGCAGCGTCAATGCCTTGGAATGCGGAACAGGTTTTTCAAGCCGTTCAATCACACATGTTCCCACTCCGGCCATCGCAAGCTCAGAAGCCAGCATAAATCCGACCGGCCCTCCTCCTATAATCACTGCTTCATATTTCATCATCATTCACCACTCCTTTTGTTTCATGAAAAACGAACAAAAACCAATAAAAACGGCCCTCTAATCAAAAAATATATAAATTTTGTTACATAGGTAACAATTTTGATTATATCTCCTTACAAATTTTTCTTCAACACATTTTTCCAAACGGCATACAAAAAGACGCCTCTTCAATTAGCGTCTTTTTATTCGGCATCAGAAATCACACCGACAATATTTTTTTCTCTTATCGGACCAAAATGCCGGCTGTCGAAGCTGTATATGCGATTATCTCCAACGACAAAATATTTTCCTTTCGGCACCTTGCTTGTTCCCGTCACATCTTTCAAAGAAAAATCACCCGTTACATGGCTGCCGGCAGAAACAGATTTCAAATGCTTCAAAAATGGCTCAGCAACCTGCTTTCCGTTCACATACAGCTGATCATCTTTATATTTGATCGTTTCACCGGGCAAGCCGATTACCCGTTTAATCAGCACTTTATGATCAGGGCCTTTAAAAAGGACGATGTCAAAGCGATGGATGGTTTTAAATCGATGCGAAAATTTATTGACCAACAATTCGTTTCCTTCCTGGAAGGTCGGGTTCATACTGACGCCTTCTACCTTGTAATCAATAAAGACAGCATTTTTAACCTGAATGGCGAGAACAACGGACACTACACCGGCAAGAAACCAAAACCGTTTTTTCATGTTACTGTCTCCCTCCATCATGCTCACGCTGACTGGCTCTTACATGCAGATACCGCTCCACCTTTTTGCCGACATACCATAAGACAGTGATCACCAATACGGCGATGACCGTTCGAATCGGCTGTGTAATCAGCGCGTGCAGATCATATCCGATGAAGCTGATCATAAAAATCATGACAAGCTTCCCCGAGGCTGCCGCCAAAATAAACGGCCGCGTTCCGATCCTTGACAAACCGGCAACAACATTCACCGCGGCTGACGGTGTAAATGGAAAACAAAGCAGAAGAAACATGGGACCGAAGCCGTGTCTTTCCACCCATAACATCAGCTTTCTGACAGACGGATGACTGCGGATAAATCCAAGCAATTTTCTCTGTCCGTATTGACGGACAATCAAAAAGACGAGAATGGAACCAGCAGTTGATCCCGCCCAGGATAGGATGAATCCTTCCCACAAGCCAAACGAGTTCGTATTCGCCACCACAAACACGATCAGCGGCAAAAACGGGAGAAATGCTTCAATTAAAGGCAGCAGCACAGCAATGAGCGGACCGAAAGCCCTATAGCTTTGAAATAATTCAGTTAAATGTTCTTGTGTCAAATAGGATAAAAAATGCTCCAACATTTATACTCCTTACCGGGTTTGTCTATCCTTATTCTACACATTATCAGCAGAAAACTAAAAAGTTTTGGTGATTTTTTCTGTCTTGAAACATTTCACCAGCCGATATAGAATACAAATAGAACAAACGTTCCCTTAGAAAGAAGGAGTCAATATGCCAAATCTGCAGGAGGAAATATACGATTTAATTGAACGGGCTCTCTTTTTGCCCATGGCCATTACGATTTTTAACCGTGATCTCGCCGGAATTGAAGAAAGCACATTAAAATTGAAGCATCCTTATAAACAGCTTATCAGCGAATCATTAAAAATAGCACAAAAGGATTTGATGGAGGTCAGAAAAGAACTGAGGAAAAGAAAAATTGCAATCCGCGAGACGGAACGCGATGAGGCCTTTACACTCTATACATTTGTCATCGACGGTTATGAAGAAAACCATCGCTATTTTAATCCGCGAATCCGTGAGCAGGTCAGCGAATTATTAACATACTATCTATTTGCCCCAGACAGACTCTGAGCCTTTTGAATCATACTGCCCGTTCCCTCTTCGGGCGATTCAGAGCATTAATTTCAGACAATTCACACTATACAAACAAAATAAATTTATTTATAATTCGAACCACAGCCTTTCACTCCAAAAAATGACATGTGCTGCGATATCTGCGACATCATTTTCAGTACGCTTAGGCTTGTACACCTCAATCCTAAATAGAAGGAGGATTCTATGAAACTGATTCACGTTCTTGCCGCTTTGCCCTTTATCGGAATCTTACTCGGCATCCCTTTTGCAAATAAGGTGACCCCCTATGTGTTCGGCATGCCGTTTATTCTTGCCTATATTGTGATGTGGGCTCTTTTGACCTCTGCGCTGATGGCGATTGTGTATGTCCTCGACAAGGAAAATAAAAAGGAGGAAGCAGAATGAATGCAGCTCTCATCATCATCTTCGGTGTCCTGCTCTTGAGTATTTTTCTCGGTATACGCGCCCAAAAAGGAAAAGACATGAACCTGGAGCAGTGGACGGTCGGAGGGCGCGGCTTCGGAACTGTTTTCGTCTTCCTTTTGATGGCAGGCGAAATTTATACTACTTTTACGTTTCTCGGCGGCAGCGGCTGGGCCTACGGAAAGGGCGGTCCAGCCTTTTATATCATCGCCTACGGATGTCTGGCCTACATCCTTTCTTACTGGCTTCTTCCAGCAGTTTGGACGTACGCGAAACAGCATAAACTAATGTCGCAGTCTGATTTTTTCACAAAAAAATACAACAGTCCGCTGCTTGGCATTCTCGTTTCACTGGTCGGCATCGCCGCACTCATTCCCTATCTTGTACTGCAGCTGAAAGGCCTCGGGCTGATTGTATCGGAAACCTCGTACGGCAAAATCACCCCGACCGCTGCCATCTGGATCGGCGCTGTTTCCATCACGGTTTATGTTATGGTTTCAGGCATTCACGGGTCTGCCTGGATATCGGTTGTGAAGGACATCATGATTCTGGTTGTCGTTCTGTTTTTAGGTGTGTATTTGCCAATTCATTACTACGGCGGATTTCAAGACATGTTTCAGCAGATTGAAACGGCAAAGCCTGGCTTTCTTACGCTCCCCGAATCGGGACAAAGTGTGGCCTGGTTCAGTTCAACCGTACTCTTGACAGCGCTTGGTTTTTACATGTGGCCTCACACGTTTTCCGCTTCGTATTCAGCCGAAAACCCAAAAGTCTTTCGTAAAAACGCCATCATCATGCCTTTGTACCAGCTGGTCCTGCTCTTTGTCCTTTTCGTCGGCTTCGCGGCTATCCTGCAAGTTCCAGATCTGAATGGCGCAGACGGGGATTTGTCGCTTTTGAGACTGTCTCTGCAAGCATTTGACCCTTGGTTTGTCGGAATTATCGGTGCTGCCGGACTGCTGACAGCACTTGTGCCAGGGTCTATGATCTTAATGTCCGCCTCCACACTGTTTGCAAAAAATGTGTACAAGGTAATCGCGCCCCGCACGACAGAACAGCAAGTATCGGCTCTTGCTAAGTTTTTAGTGCCGGTGATTGCGTTGATTTCGGTGTATTTTACCTTCAAAGGCGGGAATACCATCGTTACGCTGCTTTTGATGGGCTACAGCCTTGTCACACAGCTTTTCCCCGCCCTTTTGTTCAGCCTGTTCAAGCATAATATGGTGACAAAGCAAGGAGCCTTCGCCGGCATTATTGCAGGTGTCGGAGCAGTTACTTATATTACAATGACGGAAACGACGATCGGCACTTTATTTCCGGCTCTGCCGCAATCCGCAAAAGACTTGAATGTCGGCATCGTCGCCCTGCTTTTGAATATCACGGTCATGATGGCAGTCAGCCTTATGACAAGGAAGGCGAAAAGTGCTGCGGCCGATCAGGCGGCTTAAGCAATAGAAAAAGCAATCTGGTCATCAGATTGCTTTTTCTTGTTTACCGTTCACAGGCGATAAGATCTTTATCGCGGTCTTTATTTTTATTGGCATCATAAAGGTCCTTAGAGACGTAAGGCTTGTACTTCGTTTTTCCGCCTTTGTTTTTCACCTTCGATGTGCGGGCCACTCCGCCTTTGTATACTTTGTTTAACTCCTTGCAGTTCTTATAGACCTTCACCTTTGTTTTGGCTTCCGCCACATGGTCAGCTCCGCATGAAAAACCGAAAACGAGACCGAGTGACAGCAAAACCGCCGCCGCTTTTTTCATGACGATTCACTCC
>NZ_JAVAXX010000306.1:0-6933 GCF_042709275.1 Bacillus sp. LR_5
CTTTTTGAATTGCGCCGCGCTGTAGCAGCTGGCGGTCATTAATCTTATCCAAAACGATTAACGTTTGAGGCTATCACGCCAACTTGATAAGGAGGATGCTGAAGATGATTACGGCTGAAGAATGCAGAACGTACAAAGAATTTGTTGATCTTTACCAATCCTATCTTTACCCCTTGCTTGGCGCCAGACTGTCCCGGATGTATTCCCCCAAAAACAAAGTCATTATCGATATGGGCACAGGTCCAGGTTATTTAAGCATTCAGTTGGCTAAAAGAACAAATGCGCACGTGCATGCTGTCGATATTAACCCGGCCATGCATGAAATCGCTCAAGAAGAAGCTAAAAAAAGCGGAGTAAGCAGCCTGATTTCATTTGATTTGGAAGATGTCCACCATTTATCTTACGCTGACCAATATGCTGACTTCATCGTCTCCTACTCTTGCCTGCATCATTGGGAAGACGTTGTTAAAGGACTTAAAGAGTGCTATAGAGTTCTGGCTCCGAGCGGAAAAATTGTCATTTTGGATACATTTAATCCCCAAGGAAGCCATTTAGAGATTATGCGAAAACAAATCAAAGAACCGGAATACTTCAGGTTTGTAAGAGAGGCATTTGAAGAAAGTTATTCCTTTGAAGACATTCACCAGTTTGTTCAGGATGCCGGCATTCCCAATTATTCATTAGAAACCTTTCACTTTTTACCGGAGGATTTTATAGAAAGCTTAGATGAGCTGGAGGATGCTCCCCTGTGGGAACAAAATGATCAAAGTGCTGATCATGAAATTGAGTCTGTCACATGGATGTTAACGATAGAAAAAGAAAAGGAAGGTGCATTGTAATGATCAATGAATCAACTGTTTTATCCAAAAATCCAGAAATGCCATCAAGAAAATATTTGAAAAGCATTATTATAGAGCCGGGCATCACTTTAAATGAAATGGCATCAGATATTTATAACCATATCGACGGCAAGGTCAGCATACATGATATTTGCTCAAAAATCGTCAATGAATATGATGTTGATTATCAAACCTGCTTAGAAGATTGTATGGAGCTGTTTGAGTTGCTTATTGAACATGAAGCAATCAAAGTTAAGCAGGGGGCATGAGAATTGGAAAAACAAAAAGTGCTTGCTTTACCAGACGATGTACATGAGCTGAGTACACACCGTTCTAAATCAATCGTAAATTACATCATCACTCTGCTTGCCTTTGCCAAAAAACAAGGATTGACTCATCAAGATATTGTAAGCTGGATTCACGAGCAATATGAGGAAAGAGGATATTATGATGAGTGGAGACACATTAACAGCCAACAACCAGTTGGATCATTTGTGGAACTCTTTATAAAAGGAAGACGTTTACTTTATGACAAAATTGAATTGTTTGAAACAGAAGATAAATATGTCGTAAATACCCACACTTGGTATGAAAAAGAACCTAGTGAGGCCTTTTTTTATTTTGAAATTGATCCCGAAGAATTTTCTGCGTACGCTTCCATTCTCGCAATCGAAAACGCAAAACGTCTCGGAATTAAAATCGATATTGTAAAAGAAACAGATGTAGAGACAGCTTATATCTATAAACATCAATAACGCTATTGGGAGGGAGACATATGTGCGGGCTCGCGGGTATTATAAATCTGGCTGCTCCCCGTTCTCAGGAATGTACCTTTCATATATTGAAAGGCATGGCAGATGCCATCAGCTATAGGGGACCGGATGATGAACAATATCATATTGATTCCAAAGTCGGCTTTGCATTTCGGCGATTGTCCATTCTTGACCTTGTAAATGGACAGCAGCCCTTTTTAAATGAGGATGGATCAATCGTCGTTATGGTAAATGGAGAAATTTATAACTATAAAGAACTGAAGGCTTCTTTACACAATCATATGTTTAAAACGACATCTGATTGTGAAGTAATTGTTCATTTATATGAAGAAAAAGGGATTGGATTTGTAGACGACATCATCGGAATGTTTTCAATAGCCATTTGGGACAAAAATAAAAACAAAGTATTTTTAGTTCGTGACCGCTTTGGGATTAAACCGCTTTTTTACACAGAGCTAAAACACGAGCTTATATTTGCCTCTGAAATAAAATCCCTATTTTCTCATCCTCACTGTCCCCGCCAATTTAATTGGAAAGAAGCACTCTCAGACATTTGGCTAAGCGGGGAAGCAGCCAGTAATCATAAAGAAACCACTTCCTTTTTTGTAAACATCCAAAATCTCGATGCTGGCCATTATCTCGAAATTAATTTGACAACAAATGAACGAAAAACAGCAAGCTATTGGTCTTTACAGGATATTTTGCTCAGGCAAGGCTATCATGAGAATCTCCATCCCGATGACCTGATTGAAGGATATAGAGAACTGCTGGCAGATTCAGTCCATAGATGTTTACAAAGCGACGTTGAAGTCGGGTTGTTTCTTAGCGGTGGCATTGATTCAGCTGCAGTCGCACATTTTGCTGCAGAAAAACAGGATCTCCATACGTTTACAGTATTAAGCCAAAGTACATTTACAAATGAAGATGCAAAATATGCCCATTGGCTGGCTAAAGATTTACACCTTCCAAATCATCAGGTTCTCTATCAATTAGGGAACGATGAGTTATTACAACCAGAGTCATATAAACATTTGTTATGGATCTGTGAAACACCGTTTTGCGGACCGGAACAATTATATAAGTTTCATTTACATAAGTATGCCAAAGCGATAAGGCCAAACCTGAAAGTCATGCTGACCGGCCAGGGCAGCGACGAATTTAACGGCGGTTACAGCACGACACTTTCACCAGCCGAGAACCCAAGTTGGGAAGGATTTATTGAATCGGTCAATACGATGGAGATGAACCGGCTGCATCGGCTGCAGGGAAATATCTTTAGAGTGTGGGAGGAGCATTTTGGACTTTCTCCTATAAACCTTTCTTATTTAAAGAGCAATGATTCCAGCCAAGCAGATCCTTGGCAATCGTATGTCCTGACAAAATACCGTGATCTGCAAATGTATAATTGCTGGCATGAAGATCGGATCGCCGCGGCTAATCATATCGAAAACCGTGTACCGTTCTTGGACCATCGGCTTGTTGAATGGGTTTGCGGAATACCTGATGGACTCCGTAAAGACTTGTTATGGGATAAGTCGGTATTGCGAAAATCATTAACAAATGAGCTGCATACAAGCTATACCCACCGGCCAAAGGTTCCTTTTTTCTATGGTAAGGACGTGAGATATACACATAAAATGATGTTTCATCTTCTGAAGAAAAACAATTATCAGCTTATAGAGGAGGCCTTCTCTCACAGCGATGCCTCCAGCATAATACAGGTTGAACACATTCATGCCATCATGACATATTTGGAGGATGATCCTGAGTTTACAAATTTTGAATTTTTATTAAGACTGGTGAACATGGGACTTTTATCAAAAATGACTAAAGAAACCCCTTCTGTTCAATTAGACATAACCAGCCATTTAGAATCGATAACAATAAAAGACTGGCACTCACAGGAAGGTGATATTGCCAGTCGTTTAAATATCTCAGCCAATAAGTGTGAAGGACAAGATATTTTGGCGCTAAACCCTGGCGTCACTCTGTTAAGGCCGGAAAGCGATAGTGAGCATTGCATCTACATTGCGGAAGAAGGATTTATTCAGTTTATTGTTTCGGAGGAAGACGTCGGAGCTTGGCTGCATATTCTCTGCGATATTAATGGAAAAGACACACTTCATACGATTTTAGACAGACATGGTGTCAGCCTTGAAGAAGTGGCCAAATATATTCAAGAAGCCATCGAACACAATATCATTTTGATCAAACAAAAAAATCTGCCAGAAGGAGCATATAGATGAGCATCTTTTATTCGTTTTCCGCACTTAGGGGATTAGCAATGGGGATTTTTTCGCCTATTTGGATTCTTTATCTGATATCTAAAGATTATGATTTCCTTCAGATTGGATTAATGGGAGCGGTACTTGAAATTGCTAAGCTTATATTTGAAGTTCCTTCCGGCGTTTTTGCTGATCGTTATGGAATTAAAATTTCAATTGCCAGTTCATTCTTTTTCTCCATCCTTACATGGGCCTTCTTCCCTTTTATCGATTCAGCTGCTATTTGCATACTGGCTATGATCATATGGGCTTTATCAGATTCCTTAATTTCCGGTTCTTTTGAAACTTGGATGAGCCGTGTCGCAGGGGAAGATCGATTCGGCAAAGAAATGATGAAAAACACACAATTGCTAATCACTTTTTTAATTATTGGAAGTATTGCCAGCGGGTATTTGTATTCATTAAATATCTATTTTCCTTTCCTGCTCGTTATGGTGATCTACTTATTACTATTTATTTGGATGTCTGTATTTATTAAAGTCCCTTCTGTTTCCGAAACAAATCATGGGGATCAGAACCAACATGATTCGATAAAGATTATCAAAGGAAGTTTAAAAATTATCTTTAACAAAAAAAGGGTTCTTTTAATCGTCATAGCCGGTTTCTTTACAGCCACAGCCTATGACACAATTTCCCGTTACTGGCAGCCTTTTTTGAGTGATTTAGGCTTTTCAGAAAAGTCACTGGGATATATTTTTGCCCTAGGAGGGTTTACCGCTCTCGTTCTTTTGACATTAACCATCAGGTTCGAAAAGAAGATCGAAAAAAATCCATATCTCGCTTTAACCTCATTGGATTCCATGGGCATGGTCATGACTTTTCTATTGTCTAGAGCATTCAGGCCGCTGGGCATTCCATGTACAGCGTTTTTGCTTGCAATTGAAGATATTCATCATCCGATCGTAACAAGTTACTTAAATAAGTTTTTCCCCGATTCATACAAGAACACACTTTTCTCGTTAAACTCAGGGGTAGGAGCAATTGGAGAAATTCTTTCCGGTGTCATTTTCGGCATCATTTCCGCAGCCTTTGGGCTCTCTGCCATGTTTGTTGTTGTAGCTGTATTTCTATTAATCCCTATTATCCTTTATACGATAGTGCCTAAGATTAAAGACAATGATATGAAAGTTCAGATTGAAAAATCCCAGCAAGTGTAAATGTTTTGTATCACAGTAAGAAGACCTTCTTATTAAAAGAAGGTCTTCTGCTATTCTATTCAGTTATTTCCCAAAAGCCATCAGCTTCGTATAACTTCCAATATAAAGTGTTCCGTCCTCAGTAAGCTGCGGAGAAGACACGACGTTGCTGTCGGTTTGATAGCTCCATAATTCATTGCCGTTTGCGTCTGCCGCATAAACCTTCATATCATCTGACCCGAAATACACCGTTCCCTTCGCGTCAATCAGCGGCGCCGTTCTGACAGGACCGTCTGTATAGAATGACCAGTTCATATCCCCGTTTGTGCTGATGGAAAACAGCTCACCGCTTCCTGAGCCGATGTAGATATTGCCATTATGATCAATCGCAGGAGATGAGCTGGAGAACCCGTTTAGCGGGAAAGTCCATTTCAAACTGCCTGTTGATGTATAAGCATACAGCTGTCCATCTTGGTTGCCGGCATAAACGTTGCCGTCCTTATCAATCACCGGATATCCTTTAAACGCATTTGACGTCGTTCTGGACCATTTCACCTGTCCGGTTCCGGAGTTGATCGCATAAAATACGTAATTATATGTGCCGACATACACGGTGCCGTTTTTGGCAAGCACCGGCACAGAGCTGACGACACCATTTGTTTTCAACTTCCAGCGCTCTGTCCAGGTTGATTTTGACGTCGGTTTGATCGCGTGAACATAATTATCAAGTGTTGAGAAATACAACGTCCCGTCTGAACCGATCACCGTTTCAGAGCTTGGCCCGCCGCTTAACGGAACCGTTGTTAAAATTTCTCCCGTTTCTTTGTCAATAAAATAAATCTTTTTGTCATAGGATGCCAAATAGATAACGCCGTTGGTCCCAAGTACAGGAGATTGCGTATATGTTTTTCCAAGATTGCCCGTCACCCATTTGACTGAGCCGTCTGGATTAAAGGCTTTCATTTCCCCGTCTCTGGAATGAAGATATACTGTGCCGTCTCCGTCAATCACAGCCCCCGCTCCATTTTGCGGAGTCGTTCTGATGTCGTTTTGCCATTTCAGCGTCCCATCTGTATTTCCGGCGAACCGGCTTTCGCGTGACCAGTTAAACATGGCAGGCGCCATCGCTTGTACATCATATCTTCCTGGCAAAAAGCCAGATGCTCCATTATTTTGAGAAAACACCGTTTCCGCCGCATAAGCAGCTGTCGGCTGAAGCACTTTGGCAGCGGGCACATCAGAAACAGCGCCGGCCGAAACAGCCGCCGCCACCGCAGCTCCCGCAATCAAAGCTTTCATACGAAATGACTTGACCATCATTGAGACCCCCATTATATGTAACTTCTAATTTGTGACCATCATAACATATTCATCCATTTTATAAATCTATTTCACAAAAACATCACAAACTAGAAAACTATGTAAGAGTATTCACGGACGTTTTTTCAGCACCCGGCCGAAATGCAGCCACAAACCAAATGACGTTGACAGCAGCCGCAGCGAGACTAATTCCGAAAACAAAGATCACCTCAGAAAGCAGATGGTCACTAAAGAAACTAAACATCAAGATAAAACCGGCCGAAGACAAATGAATCAAAAGCCCGAAGCCGCAAAGCACCGCCATGACATACCTCATTGCATCGACTCCGAGCATATAAACGAGAAATGGAATGAAATACAATACAAGGATCATACCGACAGCTGACCACATGCCAGCTGAATTAAACTGATTGGCCGCCGCTCCCGTTCCGGCCAGCGGCGTAAGTGAAGCCGCCACTATCACGGCGCAAAAAAGAAACGCAGAAATGGTTGTCATGATCGCCACGCTATTTTTTTTAGACATCAAACTCCTCCTTTAATAGAAATATTAACCTTTTTCATTATAAGTAAGTTGAATGTT
>NZ_JAVAXX010000307.1:0-6927 GCF_042709275.1 Bacillus sp. LR_5
AGCTTTGTTGACTTGATCAACAATCTCGCCGCTTCCTTTGCGGAACGTGAAGTACGTTTCCTGAGGATCGCCTGTTTCAAACGCGATTTTCACGTTTTTGTTGCCTGATGTTTTTAAGTAGTTCAATACGGCAAGCTTATCGTTGTATGTCATATCGACGCGGCCTTGCTGGATCAATTGAAGGGATTGTGCCAAGCCTTCAACACCTTCTACTTTCGCGCCGGCATCTGTAGCTAATTTGTTGTAGTTGCTTGTCAGTGATTGAGCTGATGTTTTTCCTTTTACATCTGCTTCTGACTTAATATCGTTGTTGTCTTTTTTCGTCACGACAACGGCTCTTGATGTTGTGTATTTATCTGAGAAATCATATTTGTCTTCACGATCTGTTTTTCCGACTTGGTTGGCAATGACGTCAAACCGTTTGGAATTCAGGCCGGCAAACATGCTGTCCCATTGCGTTTCCTTAAAGTCGACTTTCAGTCCCAGGCGTTTTGCGACTTCTGTGATGACTTCCACATCATAGCCAGTCAGCTTGTCAGTGTCTTTGTCGTGGTAAGTGAACGGTTCATATGTTCCTTCCGTACCGACTGTCAGCACACCTTTTTTCTTAATAGAAGCCCAAAGATCGCCATCTTTGGCGTTATCTTTTGACTGATTGTCATTTCCTGCTCCGCAAGCTGCGAGAACGGCAATGCTTACGACCATGAATAAAGCCAATAATGCTTTTTTCATCTTATTCCCCACTTTTCTGGTTGATTTTATTGAAATAAAAAATTAGCTTACAAATCTAAAGGATAACTTTTTTTTAGTATGAGTCAAGTATTTGGTTTTCATAAGGCAAAATCTTTTAAAACAAATCCAAAAATTGCTGTACCGGTTTTGGCAAATAACTGTCTGTTCTCCACATGACTGCCGGTGTCATAATGAAGGGATTGTTTTCGATATGGACGGTGTGAACGTGGTTTCTCATATGGACGGGAATCATCGTGACGGGCAGAATGGACGCGCCGAATCCGGATGAGACGAGACTGAGCAAAGTTGCGGAATCGTGGCATTCGCAAACAATGCGCGGCTCCAGATTCAAACGATGAAATTCATTCATGACCTGATTATAGACGCCTTTTCCGTTGACAGGCCGCAGCAGAATCAGCGGAAAAGAAGGAATGTCCTCCATTTTAATGGTGTCACCACACGGATACCCGGCTTCTTCTGAAAGCACGAGCACACATGGAATATCATCAAGCTGTTTGAATTGAACTGTATCGCTTTTGATCAGTGTCGTCGTGACCGCAGCATCGATTTGACGGCTTTCCAGCAGCTCTAACAGTGTCGCAGGCTCATTCTCCCAAATATTAAAGGTGAGGTGCGGGTATCTCTCTTTGATCTGTGTTACTTTTTCAAGCATCAGAGCCGCGCAATAAATCGTTGAACCCACTGCCAGCGTGCCGGCTACCTCCTCCTTCAGCTCTTGTACCTCGATGACGGCATCCTCAAACCTATGCAGAATCTCCTTGGCTCTTTTCAGAAAAACAGTTCCTTCATATGTAAGCGTCATTTGTTTTTTCTTATTCCGGTCAAACAGAACAACACCTAGCTCATCCTCCAGCTGTTTCAGCTGCCTGCTTAAAGGCGGCTGCGCCATGTGGAGTTTTTTGGCGGCGGACGTGATTTTCTGTTCTTGGGCAATGGTAATGAAATATCGAAGCTGGCGAATGTCCAAAAGAAAGTGCCTCCTAACTATACCTTTTAGGTATTAAATATAGATTTAACAGATATTTTTCATATGGATATATCAGGAGTATGATGGAAATGAAAGCAGAATTCAAGCGTAAAGGAGGGGGCAAAGTGAAACTCGTTGTCGGAATGACAGGGGCAACAGGGGCTATTTTCGGGGTCAGGCTGCTGGAGTGGCTGAAGGCGGCCGAAGTAGAAACCCATCTCGTCGTGTCTCCTTGGGCTAACGTCACGATCAAACACGAAACAGGCTATACCTTAAAAGAAGTAGAACAACTGGCCACATACACGTATTCGCATAAGGACCAGGCGGCAGCCATTTCAAGCGGGTCGTTTGATACCGATGGAATGATTGTTGCGCCATGCAGCATGAAATCTCTCGCAAGCATTCGCACCGGGATGGCGGATAATCTGCTGACGCGTGCGGCGGATGTCATGCTCAAGGAGAGAAAAAAACTCGTCCTCTTAACGAGAGAGACGCCTTTGAACCAGATTCATCTCGAAAATATGCTAGCGCTTACGAAAATGGGTACCATCATTCTTCCTCCGATGCCGGCATTTTATAATCAGCCGAGCAGCTTAGAGGAAATGGTTGACCATATTGTATTCAGAACGTTGGACCAATTCGGCATTCGCCTTCCTGAAGCGAAACGCTGGAATGGGATTGAAAAACAAAAAGGAGGAGCTTGATCATGGCTTATCAAGATTTCAGAGAATTTCTCGCTGCCCTTGAAAAAGAAGGACAGCTGCTAACAGTGAATGAAGAGGTAAAGCCGGAGCCGGATATAGGGGCTGCAGCACGCGCAGCCAGCAATCTTGGCGATAAAAGCCCCGCGCTCTTATTTAATAACATTTATGGCTATCACAACGCGCAAATTGCGATGAATGTGATCGGCTCCTGGCCGAACCATGCAATGATGCTGGGCATGCCGAAAGACACGCCGGTGAAAGAACAGTTTTTTGAATTTGCGAAACGTTATGACCAGTTTCCGATGCCGGTCAAACGTGAGGAATCAGCGCCGTTTCATGAAAATGAAATTACAGAAGATATCAATTTGTTCGATATACTGCCTCTTTTCAGAATTAACCAAGGAGACGGCGGTTACTATCTAGACAAAGCATGTGTCATTTCCCGCGATCTTGAAGATCCTGAGAATTTCGGCAAACAAAACGTCGGGATTTACAGAATGCAGGTCAAAGGAAAAGACCGCCTTGGCATTCAGCCTGTGCCGCAGCACGATATTGCGATCCATCTGCGTCAAGCTGAAGAACGCGGCATCAATCTTCCGGTCACCATTGCGCTCGGCTGTGAGCCGGTCATAACAACGGCGGCATCGACTCCGCTTCTTTATGATCAATCAGAATACGAAATGGCAGGCGCAATTCAAGGTGAACCATATCGCATCGTGAAATCTAAGCTGTCTGATCTTGATGTTCCATGGGGCGCTGAAGTAGTGCTTGAAGGTGAAATCATTGCCGGAGAGCGTGAATATGAAGGCCCGTTCGGTGAGTTCACAGGCCATTATTCCGGCGGACGCAGCATGCCGATTATTAAAATTAAACGAGTGTATCATAGAAACAATCCGATTTTTGAACATTTATACTTAGGCATGCCTTGGACAGAATGCGATTACATGATTGGCATTAACACTTGTGTGCCGCTTTATCAGCAGTTAAAAGAAGCGTATCCGAATGAAATTGTGGCTGTGAACGCCATGTACACACACGGTTTGATCGCGATTGTTTCCACAAAAACACGCTATGGCGGATTTGCGAAAGCAGTCGGCATGCGCGCGCTCACAACACCGCACGGACTCGGCTACTGCAAAATGGTCATTGTCGTTGACGAGGATGTCGATCCATTCAACCTGCCGCAGGTCATGTGGGCGCTTTCGACCAAAATGCATCCGAAGCACGATGCGGTCATCATTCCAGACTTATCTGTCCTGCCGCTTGACCCGGGATCTAATCCATCAGGAATCACTCACAAAATGATTCTTGACGCCACTACACCGGTTGCGCCGGAAACAAGAGGCCATTATTCACAGCCGCTTGATTCACCATTAACAACGAAAGAATGGGAACAAAAACTAATGGACTTAATGAATAAATAAGGAAAGGATGATCGAAATGCATACATGTCCTCGTTGCGATTCGAAAAAGGGAGAAGTCATGAGCAAATCGCCTGTAGAAGGCGCATGGGAAGTTTATCAGTGTCAAACATGTTTTTTCACATGGAGATCCTGTGAGCCGGAAAGTATTACAAATCCGGCGAAATACAATCCAGCGTTTAAAATTGATCCGAAGGAAACAGAAACAGCAATTGAAGTTCCGGCTGTGCCGGAACGAAAGGCTTGATCAGCGTGAACTGTATGTCAGACCGCCTCTTTGAGCTGCTTGACGGGAATCGCTTGAATGAGAAGCAGCATGAGGCTTTCGTTCTGCAAACGATAGCGGAGGACGGCTGGCCGCACGCCGCTATGATCAGCGCGGGAGAAATCATCGCTCTGAGCCGAACAGATATCCGAATCGCTCTGTGGAAAAACACAGCGACTGCAGCCAACATCCTTCGCACAGGAAAAGCGCAGTTCACGGCATGGTGGAAGGGAGCCGCTCATTATGTGAAGCTGCAATGCGAGCCTTTGCCGCCTCTGAAAGAAGCCGAATATGACAGAGACCGTTTTGCCTGCCGCATCGTTTCAGTGAAGGAGGATGTGGCGAAATATGCTGGTTTGACTTCTGGTGTCCGTATCCAGCTTCACAGCCCTGAAGAGGTGCTGAACAGATGGGAAAAGACGCTTGAGGAATTAAAACGGTAATATCGAAAGCCTGACGCCATGCGTCAGGCTTTTATTTTATATAATGAAAACAAAGGGGGCGTGAGAAATGGAACGTACGGGAATCTGTCACTCAGACGGTTTTGATTTATCTTATCGAATCGAGGGAGAGGGCGCACCCATCCTTGTGATCGGAAGTGCGGTTTACTACCCGCGTCTTTTTTCCTCAGATATCAAACAGAAATATCAATGGATATTTGCTGATCACAGAGGATTTGCCAAGCCAAAGCGGGAATTGCGGACAGAAGATCTGAGGCTTGAAGCTGTTTTGGCCGATATTGAAAGGCTGAGAACGTCTCTTCAGCTTGAGGATGTGGTCATCTTGGGTCATTCTGGACACGCATTTATGGCTTTAGAATATGCCAGGACATATCCTGAACATGTCCGGAAGGTTGCGCTTTTCAACACTGCACCTGATAACAGTGAAGCAAGACAGCGAAAAAGTGAATCGTTTTTCATGGAGACAGCCAGTCTTGAGAGAAAAAAACGCTTTGAAAAAGATATCGTGAATTTGCCGCTGGACATCAAAAAAGATCCCGAGAGACGCTTTGTGCACATGTGTATTCGCGCTGAAGCGAAAAGCTTTTATCAAGAGCGGCCGCATGCTGCTGCTTTATGGGACGGTGTTTTCACGAATATGCCGATTATTGATGAATTATGGGGGCATACATTTGCCCAGCTTGATCTTATTCAGAGGTTAGCTGATGTTCAAGTGCCGGTTTACATCGGCTTAGGAAGATATGATTATCTAGTTGCGCCTGTTACACTCTGGGATGCTGTTGCCGGTTTATATCCCCATGTGGAGAAGGTTATTTTTGAGAAGAGCGGCCATCAGCCGATGCTGGAAGAACCGCAAGCCTTTGATCAAAGCTTCAGCAAATGGATGGACAAATAAAAAAACAGCCCGCAGATCAAAATCTGCGGGCTGTTTCTTATTATAAGACCCCTTTCATCGCGCGTTTGATAATCGGCGAAAGCAGCAGGAGAATGCCGCCAAGTACGATAGATATCAAACCGATGGTGCCGAAGTAGGTTGTTTCAGGAATTTTATCAAATAATCCGGCTACTTGGGCATTGATCGCTTGGGCTGCTGCGTTAGTCAGAAACCACATACTCATTGTCTGTGCAGAGAATGCAGCTGGCGCCAGTTTCGTTGTTACGGATAAACCGACTGGAGACAGACACAGCTCTCCAAGCACGACAAGCAGGAAGCTGAGAACGAGCCAAAGCGGGCTTACGAGTGCTTCTTTTCCTTGCATTGCAGGGAATACCATAATGATAAATGACAAGCCAGCTAGAATAATTCCGATTGAGAATTTAACTGGCGTGGACGGCTGGCGTTTGCCAAGCTTCATCCATAGCCACGCAAAAATTGGCGCAAAAATGACAACAAACAATGGATTTAATGATTGGAACCAAGATGACTGAAGTTCTAATCCACCCAATGAAAGCCTTATGCGTTCATCAGCGTAAACCGCAAGAATGGTCGCTCCCTGTTCCTGAATGGCCCAGAACATGACAGCACCGATAAACAAAGGGATGTAAGCGGCAAGACGAGATTTTTCTGTTTTGTCCGCTTTTTTGCTTGTAAACATGATGATGAAATAAACAATAGGAATCAAAATACCGAGAATACTTACAAGGTTGATGAAACCATTGATCGTCAGCATGCCTGTTTGTACAGAGAAAATCACTGCGATTGCCACAATGATAACACCGATTCCAGTACCAATCGCAGATTTTTTAGACAACGGATTCGGCACATTTGAGCCTGCAAGCCCGAGGTTATTCTTTCTTGTCAGAGCAAATACGATAAGTCCGAGAAGCATTCCAACAGCGGCAGTTCCGAAGCCGAGATGATAGTTGTACTTCTGTCCGAGTGTTCCGACAATTAACGGCGCGAGTAAACCGCCAAGGTTAATCCCCATGTAGAAAATACTAAAACCTGAGTCGCGGCGCGGGTCTTCTTTCGTGTAAAGATCTCCAACCACGCTTGAAACGTTTGGTTTTAATAAGCCTGTTCCGATAATGATAAGCACCATGCTGATATAGAATGCTGTCGCGCTGCCCGGATAGGCGAGTGCAATGTGGCCGAACATAATGAATATGCCGCCGTAAAACACGGTGTTTGCGGTTCCGAATACCCGGTCAGCAAGCCATCCGCCAATAATAGTGGACATGTATACGAGAGAACCGTAAATCGACATAATGGCAACTGCTGTGCCTTTGTCAAAGCCAAGCCCTCCGTTTACCGTCTCTGTATACAGATAGTAAAGCAAGATTGCTCTCATACCATAGTAAGAGAAACGCTCCCAAAATTCGGTGAAAAATAGTGTAAATAGTCCTCGCGGGTGAC
>NZ_JAVAXX010000308.1:0-6925 GCF_042709275.1 Bacillus sp. LR_5
TGCTTTGTTGACTTGATCAACAACCTCGCCGCTTCCTTTACGGAACGTGAAATATGTTGACTGAGGATCACCTGTTTCAAACGCGATTTTCACGTTTTTATTGCCAGATGTTTTTAAGTAGTTCAATACGGCAAGCTTATCGTTGTATGTCATATCGACGCGGCCTTGCTGGATCATTTGAAGGGCCTGCGCCATGCCTTCAACGCCTTCTACTTTCGCGCCGGCATTTGTAGCTAATTTGTTGTAGTTGCTTGTCAGTGATTGAGCTGACGTTTTTCCTTTTACATCTGCTTCAGACTTAATATCGTTGTTGTCTTTTTTCGTTACGACAACGGCTCTTGATGTTGTGTATTTATCTGAGAAATCATATTGATTTTCACGATCTGTTTTTCCGACTTGGTTGGCAACAACGTCAAACCGTTTGGAATTCAGGCCGGCAAACATGCTGTCCCACTGTGTTTCCTTAAAGTCGACTTTAAGCCCGAGGCGTTTTGCGACTTCTGTGATAACTTCGACATCATAGCCAGTCAGTTTATCAGTGTCTTTGTCGTGGTAAGTGAACGGCTCATATGTTCCTTCCGTTCCGACTGTGAGCACACCTTTTTTCTTAATTGAAGCCCAAAGATCGCCATCTTTGGCATTATCTTTTGACTGATTGTCATTTCCTGCTCCGCAAGCTGCAAGAGCTGCAATACTTACGACCATGAATAAAGCCAATAATGCTTTTTTCATCTTATTCCCCACTTTTCTGGTTGATTTTATTGAAATAAAAAAATAGCTTACAAATCTAAAGGATAACTTTTTTTTAGTATGAGTCAAGTAATTGGTTTTCATAAGGCGAAATCTTTTAAAATAAATCCAAAAATTGCTGTGCCGGTTTAGGCAAATAACTGTCCGTTCTCCACATGACAGCCGGTGTCATAATGAAGGGATTATTTTCGATATGGACGGTGTGAACGTGATTTCTCATATGAACGGGAATCATTGTGACAGGCAAAATAGACGCGCCGAATCCGGATGACACGAGGCTGAGCAAAGTTGCAGAGTCGTGGCATTCACAAACAATGCGCGGCTCCAGGTTCAAACGATGAAATTCATTCATGACCTGATTATAGACGCCTTTTCCGTTGACAGGCCGCAGCAGGATCAGCGGAAATGAAGGAATGTCCACCATCTTAATGGTGTCTCCGCACGGATATCCGGCTTCATCTGAAAGCACGAGCACACATGGAATGTCATCAAGCTGCTTGAATTGTACTGTGTCACTTTTGATCAGTGTTGTCGTGACCGCCGCATCGATTTGCCGGCTTTCCAGCAGCTCCAACAGTGTCGCGGGCTCATTTTCCCAAATATTAAAGGTGAGATGGGGGTATCTCTCTTTGATCTGTGTCACTTTTTCAAGCATCAGAGCCGCGCAATAAATCGTTGATCCCACGGCAAGTGTGCCGGCTACTTCCTCCTTCAGCTCCTGTACCTCAATGACTGCATCTTCAAACCTATGCAGAATCTCTTTTGCTCTTTTTAGAAAAACAGCTCCTTCATATGTAAGAGTCATTTGTTTTTTCTTGTTCCGGTCAAACAGGACAACACCAAGTTCGTCCTCCAGCTGTTTGAGCTGCCTGCTTAAAGGCGGCTGCGCCATGTGAAGCTTTTTGGCCGCGGACGTGATTTTCTGTTCTTGGGCAATGGTAATGAAGTATCGAAGCTGGCGAATATCCAAAAGAAAGCGCCTCCTTATCATACCTTTTAGGTATTAAATATAGATTTAATAGATATTTTTCATATGGATATATCAGGAGTATGATTGAAATGAAAGCAGAATTCAAGCGTAAAGGAGGGGGCAAAGTGAAACTCGTTGTCGGAATGACAGGGGCAACAGGGGCCATTTTCGGGGTCAGGCTGCTACAGTGGCTGAAGGCCGCCGGAGTGGAAACCCATCTCGTTGTGTCTCCTTGGGCAAACGTCACGATCAAACACGAAACAGGCTATACCTTACAAGAAGTAGAACAACTGGCCACATACACCTACTCACATAAGGATCAGGCGGCAGCCATTTCAAGCGGGTCGTTTGATACCGATGGAATGATTGTTGCGCCGTGCAGCATGAAATCTCTCGCGAGCATTCGCACCGGCATGGCGGATAATCTGCTGACACGTGCGGCGGATGTCATGCTCAAGGAGAGAAAAAAACTCGTCCTCTTAACGAGAGAGACGCCTTTGAACCAAATTCATCTCGAAAATATGCTAGCGCTTACGAAAATGGGCACCATCATTCTTCCTCCGATGCCGGCATTTTATAATCAGCCGAGCAGCTTAGAGGAAATGGTTGACCATATTGTATTCAGAACGTTGGACCAATTCGGCATTCGGCTTCCTGAAGCGAAGCGCTGGAATGGGATTGAAAAACAAAAAGGAGGAGCTTGATCATGGCCTATCAAGATTTCAGAGAATTTCTCGCAGCCCTTGAAAAAGAAGGACAGCTGCTTACAGTGAATGAAGAGGTAAAGCCGGAACCGGATTTAGGGGCCGCCGCACGGGCAGCCAGCAATCTTGGCGATAAAAGCCCCGCGCTCTTATTTAACAACATTTATGGCTATCATAACGCGCGAATTGCGATGAATGTCATCGGCTCTTGGCCAAACCATGCAATGATGCTGGGCATGCCGAAAGACACACCGGTTAAAGAACAGTTTTTTGAATTTGCGAAGCGTTATGACCAGTTTCCGATGCCAGTGAAACGTGAGGAAACAGCGCCGTTTCATGAAAATGAAATCACAGAAGACATCAATTTGTTCGATATACTGCCTCTTTTCAGAATTAACCAAGGAGACGGCGGTTACTATTTAGACAAAGCATGTGTCATTTCCCGCGATCTTGAAGACCCTGACAACTTCGGCAAACAAAACGTCGGCATTTACAGAATGCAGGTCAAAGGAAAAGACCGCCTCGGCATTCAGCCTGTCCCGCAGCACGATATTGCAATCCATCTGCGCCAAGCTGAAGAACGCGGCATCAATCTTCCGGTGACTATAGCGCTCGGCTGTGAGCCGGTCATTACAACGGCGGCATCGACTCCGCTTCTCTATGATCAATCAGAATACGAAATGGCAGGTGCGATTCAAGGCGAACCATATCGCATTGTCAAATCAAAGCTGTCTGATCTTGATGTTCCGTGGGGCGCTGAAGTGGTGCTTGAAGGTGAGATTATTGCTGGAGAGCGCGAATATGAAGGGCCGTTCGGTGAATTCACAGGCCATTATTCCGGCGGACGCAGCATGCCGATTATCAAAATTAAACGCGTCTATCACAGAAACAATCCGATCTTTGAACATTTATACTTAGGCATGCCTTGGACAGAATGCGATTACATGATCGGCATTAACACATGCGTGCCGCTTTATCAGCAGTTAAAAGAAGCGTACCCGAACGAAATTGTGGCAGTGAACGCCATGTACACACACGGTTTAATCGCGATTGTTTCCACAAAAACCCGCTATGGCGGATTTGCGAAAGCGGTCGGCATGCGCGCACTCACAACGCCGCACGGACTCGGCTACTGCAAAATGGTCATTGTCGTTGATGAGGATGTCGATCCATTCAACCTTCCGCAGGTCATGTGGGCGCTTTCGACCAAAATGCATCCGAAACACGATGCGGTCATCATTCCGGACTTATCTGTCCTGCCGCTTGATCCGGGATCCAATCCATCAGGAATCACTCACAAAATGATTCTTGACGCCACTACACCGGTTGCGCCGGAAACAAGAGGGCATTATTCACAGCCGCTTGATTCTCCGCTAACAACGAAAGAATGGGAACAAAAACTAATGGACTTAATGAATAAATAAGGAAAGGATGTTCGAAATGCATACATGTCCTCGATGCGACTCAAAAAAGGGAGAAGTCATGAGCAAATCGCCTGTAGAAGGCGCATGGGAAGTTTATCAGTGCCAAACATGCTTTTTTACATGGAGATCCTGTGAACCGGAAAGCATTACAAATCCCGAAAAATACAATCCAGCTTTTAAAATTGATCCAAAGGAAACAGAAACAGCAATTGAAGTTCCGGCGGTGCCGGAACGAAAGGCTTGATCCGCGTGAACTGTATGTCAGACCGTCTCTTTGAGCTGCTTGACGGGAGCTGCCTGAATGAGAAGCAGCATGAGGCCTTCGTTCTGCAAACAGTATCAGAGGATGGCTGGCCGCATGCCGCTATGATCAGTGCAGGTGAAATCATCGCGCTGAGCCGAACTGATATCCGAATCGCTCTGTGGAAAAACACAATGACTTCGGCCAACATCCTTCGCACAGGAAAAGCACAGTTCACGGCGTGGTGGAAGGGAGCGGCCTATTATGTAAAGCTTGAATGCGCGCCTTTACCGCCTTTGAAAGATGCTGAATATGATAGAGACCGTTTTTCCTGCCGCATCGTTTCAGTGAAGGAGGACGTTGCGAAATACGCTGATTTGACTTCAGGTGTCCGTATACAGCTTCACAGCGCTGAAGAGGTGCTGAGCAGATGGGAAAAGACCCTGGAAGATTTAAAGCGGTAATATCGATAGCCTGACGCCATGCGTCAGGCTTTTTTTATATAATGAAAACAAAGGGGGCGTGAGAAATGGAACGTGCGGGGATCTGTCACTCGGACGGCTTTGATTTAGCTTATCGAATTGAGGGCGAGGGCGCACCCATCCTTGTGATCGGGAGTGCGGTTTACTATCCGCGCCTTTTTTCCTCAGATATCAAACAGAAATATCAATGGGTCTTTATCGACCATAGGGGATTTGCTAAGCCTAAGCGGGAGCTTCGTGCGGAGGATTCGAGGCTTGATGCCGTCTTGGCTGATATCGAAAGGATGAGAACATTTCTTCAGCTTGAGGATGTTACTATCCTGGGACATTCCGGGCACGCTTTTATGGCTTTAGAGTATGCCAGGACATATCCCAAACAAGTTCGGAAGGTGGCGCTCTTCAATACTGCGCCTGATAACAGTGAAGAAAGACAGCGAAAAAGCGAATCATTTTTCATGGAAACAGCCAGCCTTGAGAGAAAGAAACGATTTGAAAAAGACATCGCGAATTTGCCGCAGGACATCGACAAAGATCCTGAAAGGCGCTTTGTGCACATGTGTATTCGCGCTGAAGCGAAAAGCTTTTATCAAGAGCGGCCGCATGCAGCTGCCTTATGGGATGGCGTATTCACGAATATGCCGATCATTGATGAATTATGGGGCAATACATTTGCCCGGATTGATCTTCTTCAGCGGTTAGCTGATGTTCGTATGCCGGTGTATATCGGATTAGGGAGATATGATTATTTGGTTGCGCCCGTTTCGCTATGGGATGCTGTTGACGGTTTATATCCCCATGTGGATAAGGTTATTTTTGAAAAGAGCGGCCATCAGCCGATGCTGGAAGAACCGGAAGCCTTTGATCAAAGCTTCAGCAAATGGCTGGATCAATAAAAAAACAGCCCGCAGATCAACATCCGCGGGCTGTTTCTGATTATAAGACCCCTTTCATCGCGCGTTTGATCACCGGCGAGAGCAGCAGGAGAATGCCGCCAAGAACGATAGAAATCAAACCGATGGTGCCGAAGTACATTGTTTCAGGAATTTTATCAAACAATCCGGCTACTTGGGCATTGATCGCTTGTGCTGCTGCGTTCGTCAGAAACCACATACTCATTGTCTGTGCAGAGAAGGCAGCTGGTGCCAGTTTCGTTGTCACGGATAAACCGACTGGAGACAGGCACAGCTCTCCAAGCACGACAAGCAGGAAGCTGAGAACGAGCCAAAGCGGGCTTACGAGTGCTTCTTTTCCTTGCATAGCAGGGAATACCATAATGATAAATGACAATCCGGCTAAAATAATTCCGATTGAGAATTTAACTGGTGTAGACGGCTGGCGTTTGCCAAGCTTCATCCAGAGCCATGCGAATATTGGCGCAAAAATGACGACAAACAATGGATTTAATGATTGGAACCAAGATGACTGAAGTTCGAATCCGCCCAATGAAAGTCTTATGCGTTCATCAGCGTATACCGCAAGAATGGTCGCTCCCTGTTCCTGAATGGCCCAGAACATGACAGCACCGATAAACAAAGGAACGTAAGCGGCAAGACGGGATTTTTCTGTTTTGTCCGCTTTTTTGCTTGTAAACATGATGATGAAATAAATCACAGGAATCAAAATACCGAGAATACTTACAAGGTCGATGAAACGTTTGATCGTCAGCACGCCTGTTTGTACAGAGATAATCACTGCGATCGCCACAATGATAACACCGATTCCGGTGCCAATCGCAGATTTTTTAGACAGCGGATTCGGCACATTGGAACCTGCAAGCCCGAGGTTTTTCTTTCTTGTCAAAGCAAATACGATAAGTCCGAGAAGCATTCCGACCGCGGCAGCTCCGAATCCGAGATGATAGTTGTACTTCTGTCCGAGTGTTCCGACAATTAACGGCGCGAGTAAACCACCGAGGTTAATCCCCATGTAGAAAATACTGAAACCTGAGTCGCGGCGCGGGTCTTCTTTCGTGTAAAGATCCCCAACTACGCTTGAAACGTTTGGTTTTAATAAGCCTGTTCCGACAATGATAAGCACCATGCTGATATAGAATGCTATCGAACTGCCCGGATAGGCGAGTGCAATGTGGCCGAACATAATGAATATGCCGCCGTAAAACACGGTGTTTGCGGTACCGAATACCCGGTCAGCGAGCCATCCGCCAATAATGGTGGACATGTATACGAGTGATCCGTAAATCGACATAATGGCAACCGCAGTGCCCTTGTCAAAGCCGAGCCCTCCGTTTACCGTCTCTGTATACAAATAGTAAAGTAAGATTGCTCTCATTCCATAGTAAGAGAAACGCTCCCAAAATTCGGTGAAAAATAGTGTAAATAGTCCTCGCGGGTGAC
>NZ_JAVAXX010000309.1:0-6913 GCF_042709275.1 Bacillus sp. LR_5
TGTACATCCTTTCTTCTTCCTTCCTGTAATTCAGCAACAAAATAAAAAAGCGATTTCCCAATCGGAAAATCGCCAATTCAGACACTCTATTATTTATGTGTGTCTTTGTGCTCTTAACGATTTACAACAAATGTTGTTACGCTTTGAGCTGGAAGATGGGCCCAAAAATGATTGCCTGTTACAGTGAGATTCGTTCCAGGTTGTAGATTGCTGCTGCTGCTCGTGATCCATCTAGATACGTTTGAAGCAGATCCATTCTGCAAAACAAAGTTTTGGTTGACTCCTGTGTTGCTTTTATTGATAGCAACAATAACGACCTTGTTGTCACCTTTATAGGCTGACACGTAAACGTTCGCATTAGGGTTTTTCGTTGCATCAATTCTTACATAGCCGGGACGCACAAACTTTGAGAAATGAGCCATATTGTAGCCGCGTTTGCTGATCGTACCATCTTCTTTCATAGGTCCATATGATCTTCGGATGTACCACCATACATAAGCTTGAAAGTCCCCCTCTACCATCGCATTGTGAATATGTTGTGAAACATCCAATGCCTCGGGCCATCGATCCGCCGAGTTGTTATCACTGTTCGGATAGTATACTTCCGTCATCCAAAGGTCCTTCCCCGCTCCTTTTTGTTTGAAAAGAGGATAAGGGAATTGGCTGACCTGGGTGCCGTACAGGTGGGTTCCGAGAATATCCATATTGGCAAGAGCCTGCGGATCGTTCAAAATCGGGTCCGACAAATTCTTCAAGTATTGAAATGACTCAGGCGCAATGACGCGGGCATTAATCGATCCGGCGTTTTCTCTCATAAAGCGAAGTATTTCTTGCGGCGTCCACCACGTCCACTCGTGAGCGTAATCAGGCTCGTTTTGTACCGAAATCGCGTAAAGATTCACACCATTATTCTTCATGAAGGTAACAAAATCGTTAAGATGCTGCGCGTATGCTGTGTACTTGTTGTATTTCAGCCGCTTAGCTGATGTGTCACCATTCCGATTGAAGGTCTCAACCATATCACTTGGAGGATTCCAGGGAGATGCAAAAACGATTGCCCCATGTTTGACCGCACTCTTGGCAGTCTCTACCTCTTTATACCAATTATTTCGATTTTCATCTACATGAATTCTTAAGATTGAAAATCCTAACTGGTTCTGTCCATTGCCAAAGGCAGTTTCTCTTTGAGCTGCTGTAAGATCCCCAGCCCAAGCGGGATGATTCATCCCTCCAAAACCGCGAATCACTTGTTTCTCTGCAGATACATTAACTGTTACATCACTGGCTGCCAAAACTTCAGTAGCGCCTGGCCCTAACATGACTGACAGCATAGTGAAACATACTAATAGTACACAAATTGTTTTTTTTATGCGTGGAATCATTTATTCCTCTCCTTCGTCATGTGTCTTTTACGGTATTAAAAAATCTGCATGGCATATCCATAATGGCGGGCTGTTCCGGTGATGGCCCGTACTTCACCCGCCTCGTTTTTAAGCGGTCCCATTACGAGTCCTATCTTTGCGTAAACTGCCAGTAATCAAAATTAAACAAGTTTCCTGTACCTGTTCCGGTAAATACAAAGAATACTTTGTGCACACCGGTTGCCCCGCTTACTGCAGTTTCTATTTCTCTCCACGTTTGCGCTCCACCTGTGGAAGGTACATTCAGAGTTCCAACAAGCTTACCATCAGCACTGTCGAGGCGCACTTCTATTTTCCCGCCTGAAGTGGATGCTACATTTGCTTTAAATGACCTGGCACCGCCCGCTCCGAAGTCTGCATTTCCTACAGCAATCCAGTCTCCATTTTGAATGCTTGTTACATGCTGATTATTTACTGGCCCGCCGGGTGCTGTGGACTTCTCTGTCAAAATGCGTCCATTCCAAGCAAACGTTTCAGCTTCTACCCGGTTATAAGGATTCAAATTGGAAAGCTGTGTTACACCTGCATAATTTGCTGCTACCTCTTGGATGGATCCATCTGGGTTATGCACCAGCTTATTAATATGGGGAGAACGGTATCCTTTGCCGGCCCCGAACAGAGCGGAACTGACAGTTTGCGCGTGGTACACCACATACCACTCGTTTTTAAAATTGAAAACAGCATGATGGTTGTTTCCGCCGCCTCCGAAAAATGCACCCGGATTTTTCAGGAAGTGCCCTCTATATGTAAAGGGACCCATGGGATTTGAACTGGTCATGTAGCCGATCTCACCTGGGGGTTTATCGGCCGGGTGCATGCCGCCGAAATTGATGCAATAGGAATAGTAGTATGTTCCGTTATACTTGTGCAATCCGGAATCTTCAAACATGAAAGGCGCATCAATTGTAGATGCACTTCCCTCACCACTCGTCATATTAGGCCCTAATTTTATGACCCTTGCCGTTTTAGGATTGGCCCATTGTCCCTGCGTTGGATTTGAACCGCCAGGAACGCCTCCGCCGGCATACAGGTAACCGGTTCCGTCGTCATCTACAAATACTGCCGGATCAAAAAGCCATACAACACCAGACATTCCTGGCGTACTAGGCGTTACGAGCGGTTTTCCGATTGGATCGGTCCATGGACCAATCGGGCTGTCTGCGGTGAGAACCCCGATACCTCCGCCGCTGTTTGCGAAATAAAGGAAGAATTTATCCTTGCCATTGATTTTTTTTACTGCGATTGACGGTGCCCATGACGCACCTGCCCATTTTGCAATTCCACGGCCTCCATTAGCTCCATTGGCACCTGCTACCGGAATGGCTCCGTGGTCTGTCCAGTTCACCATATCCGCTGAAGATATGACGAATACTCTATTCAAATTGGCAAATGAATTATCTTTAATTGTTCCGTTGCTATTATATTCATAGTCATCACTTGACATATAGATGTAGACTCTTCCGTTATAGGTCAGCGCAACCGGATCCGCTCCCAAATGATGGTCGATAAGCGGGTTTGAATTCCCTATATGTTTTGCAATTGTAGTACCTGTGGCAGCATACGCAGACTTCCCAGCTAAGCAGCTCAAAAGTAAAACAAGAAGCCATAAACATACGCTACACTTTTTCCTCATCACTTCACATCCTCCTTTTTCCTTAAAATGGGGGATTTTCTTTTGGAATTTGATGACAACAGGTCATGAAGATCGCACGCATAAATTAGCCGGAAGCTGTTTAGCAATGTTCCCAGTTGTTCTGAAAGCTCATCTTCATGTGTCTCCATTCTCTCCTTTCTTCGAGGAGATCGCACCACTCCTTCAAAATTGTTCAAAAAAACTTCCCCATTCCTAGCGACCATTGTCCAGAAAATAAAAAGACAGGATTGTTCATGGCCTCCCACTAATCACATTGAACGGAGATTACATCATTATCCAAGATATCCCTTTATCTAACATCCTACATCATTAAAAAAATTGTGTATAGAAACTTTTGGAGGAGTTAGTGTTCGATTCTACAAAGGAACTGGATACATTTATTCATTGATAAGATGGGGCTAACACTCCGTTTATATTTGTATGTTTTCAGACACAAAAAACAGCCGTTCAATGCGGCTGTTTTTTTCAAGAGTATAAGACTATTGAGCGGTATACCCGCTTTTTCATGTTTTGTTCATATTTTATTAATTGTTTATTCAACACTGTCCGCTATAGTAATCCATATCAACAAATATGACTGCCACTCGCATCTTTTATGAAGGGAGGTCCGTTACGCTGAAAGAAAAAATAAAGACATTAGGCCGTTTTTGCACCGTAGGCGTCGGCAATACGCTGATAGATTTTGGTGTCTTCTTTCTTCTTACCAATTGTCATGTCTCTTATCTGCCGGCGCAGATCTGCTCCTATACTGCAGGTATCGTCAACAGCTATGTGTGGAACCGGAATTGGACGTTTTGTGTGAAAGGTAAGGCTGACGGGAAAGAGATCGTGCGTTTTCTCATGATTAATATTGCCGCGTCGGGGATCACCTTTTTGTTGCTTTATTTGTTTCAAAATTGCGGCTGCTCGCTTTTGGTGAGTAAGCTCGCCGCCACTATCGGCGGAATGATGATGAATTTTATCGGAAACCGAATCTGGGTATTTGGAGATTCGCTGAAAAACATACAGGATCAGGAGTGAAGATGAATGAGAAAAAAAGTGAGAAAAGCGGTTATACCCGCAGCGGGTTTAGGAACGAGATTTCTGCCGGCGACAAAGGCGCAGCCTAAAGAAATGCTCCCAATCGTCGACAAACCAGCAATCCAATATATTGTAGAAGAGGCCGCAGAGTCAGGAATTGAAGATATACTGATTATTACAGGGAGAAACAAACGCTCGATTGAAGATCATTTTGATCGGTCGGCGGAATTGGAATTCAATCTCCGGGAAAAAGGCAAGACGGAGACACTTAAGGAAATGCAGCAGATTGCCGATTTGGCCAACATTCATTACATCCGCCAGAAAGAACCGCTCGGATTAGGCCATGCGGTGCTGTGTGCGGAGCATTTTATCGGAGATGAGCCTTTTGCCGTTCTCTTAGGTGATGATATTATGGTGTCTGAAACACCGGCTCTTCGGCAATTAATGGATATATATGACGTTTATGGCACAGAGGTTGTCGGTGTACAGTCAGTTCTCCCTGAGGATGTCAGCAAATATGGTATTATAAATACATCAGGGTCTCAAGGGCATGTATACGAAGTGAACGATTTAGTGGAAAAGCCTTCTCCTGAAGAAGCACCTTCGGAAATCGCAGTAATGGGACGTTATGTGCTGAATTCTTCGATCTTCTCCGTTTTGAAGACAATTGACAGAGGCGCGGGCAACGAAATTCAGCTGACAGATGCGCTTCGTGAGGTTTGCCGTAAGGAGCCGATCCATGCCCGGCTGCTGGAAGGAAATCGATATGACATTGGCGATAAGCTAGGCTGTTTTAAAGCGAGCACCGAAATCGGCTTAATGCGTCCCGAAATGAGATCTCAGCTTTTGGCCTATTTAGAAGATGTGATCAAACGGGAAACGAAAGAAATGCTGCGGTAAAAAAATTGTAACCATCTTGCTCGTCAATCAGTCATATAATAGTGAAAAAGATTAGGACAGGTTGTGAAGAATGTGGGCAGTTTGATAAGCGAAATTTTAACATGGCTGACGAACATGGGATATGCGGGTATTGCGATTGGGTTAATGATTGAAATCATTCCGAGTGAGATTGTATTAGCTTATGGCGGCTATATGGTATCGGAGGGCACGATTGGATTTATTGGCGCAATTATTGCGGGTGTTATCGGGGGCACCATTGCCCAGATCTTTATTTACTGGATCGGCCGCTATGGCGGCAGGCCATTTCTGGACAAATACGGGAAGTATTTATTGATTAAAAAGCATCATATCGACATGTCGGAAAACTGGTTTCAGAAATACGGCGCCGGAGTTGTCTTCTCGGCTCGTTTTATCCCGGTTGTCAGACATGCCATATCCATTCCGGCAGGTATTGCCAGAATGCCTTTTCTCAAATTTGTGGTACTGACTGTGCTTGCTATCATTCCATGGTCTATTCTGTTTGTTTATTTAGGCATACAGCTAGGAAGCCAGTGGGATGATGTTGAGAATATAGCAGGCACTTATACAACACCGATTATGATATTGGCTGTTGTCGTGATAGCCCTTTATTTTGTGATTAAGAAACGTACAGCCATATTTAAACGATAGCTAGCGGATATGCATAGGGGTGACTGACGCTCCCCTATGCATATTTTTTTACTTGCGATGTTGATTTGCCAGCTTCAGATTCTCCGCTAAAAATGCAACAAACACTTCATCCCGCACAAGCGATGCGGCATAATTTCTCTTAATAAACCATTCTGCTTCTTCAAACGCTGCGAATGTTTCGTCTTGGGTTTCTCCGTTTATTTGAATATTCCATTCGTTGTCTAAAGGGAAAAGAAAAAATCTCATTTGTGCGCGATTTTCATATAATGATCCATTCGCAGATCCCTTTAGATTATAGATGTTACGGAAGGCATCCGGCCGTACAGGATCAATACGGAAAGCTTCAGCTACAAACAACTCGTATACTTCATCGGTTATTGAACAGCCGGACGCTTTTGCATGCCCTCCGCCGCCATATCGGCCGGCGATTTCTGACACATCGATGTAATCATGAATGGTGCGGAGACTGACTCGTTTTGACCCCATGCTCAAAATCGCAATGTAATCGAGGTGCGGGTTATCTTTCCCTAGCCTGTTCCCCAGCTCTGAATGGTACGATTCAGCGTGAACGATGCCTACACAGTGTTCGTGAACAAAGGTTTGTACCATTTCCCTTTTCTTTCTGCGCAGGTAGCGCTCGATTTTTTCGTCTTCTAAATCAAGCAGTTTTTCTTCAAAATCATCGAAGAAAAATTCGTCATGCGCGGAAAGGCGCTGGATCATTTTTGCTTCAAATTCATCGATTGACAGCAAAAAGAAAAGATCATTAAGCCGCTTTGCCTGTTTTTGATCGTACCGCTCCCACTCCCATGTATCGTATTGGCGGACGAGCTCTGTGAATTGATCTAAGGCGTTTGTCGGTTTCATGAAGCCATTTTCAACGAGATAGCCATATAAAAGCGATGTCGCGGATGTGAGCCTTCCATCATCGTATTCCACCTGGACAAATCCCCATTCATGCTCATTCAAATGAAGGGCTGTTTTATGATGGTCAATGAGCTTCACTTTGCCCCCTGCATGAACATACTCATTCAATCTCTCTTCGTTTTCTTCATTGACGGCGAGATCGGTGATGAATAACGCGTCCTGTCTGTTGCTCTCCTTCGCTTTTTCTAAAAAGTACTGCACCTGTGCGTTTAAGCCGTTGACAGAGTTATACCGGACCTCTACGTCTTTTCCGAACGCCAATTTTGCTACGATTCCGCACCCTACTCCGTCCAAGTCGTTATGTGAATATAAATGATACATA
>NZ_JAVAXX010000031.1:0-40895 GCF_042709275.1 Bacillus sp. LR_5
CTATTTCTGTCAATGATAGATTATCTCCACACATCGTTGGCAATGTCGATGACATGGCGAAGCTTTGCCCATTGCTGCTCCTCTGTCAGAAGGTTGCCTTCTTCTGTAGAGGCGAAACCGCACTGCGGGCTCAGGCATAGCTGGTCCAAGCTGACAAAACGCGCGGCTTCATTGATACGGCGTTTCACATCCTCAGGATTTTCAAGCTCGCCGTATTTCGATGTGATCAAGCCGAGCACAATTTGCAGATCCTTGCGCTTCACAAAACGGAGCGGATCAAAGTTTCCGGAGCGGTCATCATCGTACTCCAAGAAAAGGCCGTCAAGGTTTAAGCCGTCCAAAATCGTTTCCGCTACAGCGTCGTACCCTCCTGATGCCGCCCAGGTTGAGCGGAAGTTGCCGCGGCAAATGTGCATTGTGATCGTTAAATCGTCAGGCCGGTCTGCGACGGCATCGTTAATTGTTTTGGCAAATATGGCTGGCAATGTTTCTGGATCACCGCCGAGCGCCCGGACAACCTCTCTGCCTTTGTCCTCAAAGAAGAGAGACCATGACGTATCATCAAGCTGGAGATAACGGCAGCCAGCATCATAGAAGGCTTTGATTGCTTTTTTGTACGCTTGGGCCAGATCATGAAAGTATTCCTCTTGATCGTCATAAATCCCTTTATCCGCCTTTTCGCCAAAAAACAGCATATTTGGGCTGGGAATGGTCAATTTTGGCGTCGCGTTACCAGCAATCTCATGTAAAAATTGATAATCAGCAAGCGCTGGGTAGCTCGTAAAATCGAGTTTTCCCGTCACTTTGATGCTGCGCGCTTTCGTTTTTGTGTTATGGAACTGAATTCCCTCAGCCGGGATGAACGGTTCCACACCGTCAAGCCCTTCCAGGAAGTCATAATGCCACCAGGAACGTCGGAATTCCCCGTCTGTTACCACATCGAGACCGATTTCTTTTTGTTTTTCCACGATGCGGGTGATCTCTTGATTTTCGATATCACGAAGCTGTTCCGCTGTCATCTCACCAGCCGCTTTTTTTTGCCGGGATTCCTTCACCGGAACGGAACGAAGCAAACTGCCGACATGATCGGCGCGGAAAGGTGCTTTGCGTTGTTTTTCTGTTTTTTGTCCTGCAACATTCGTTTGTTGAGCCATGTTATTCGCCTCTTTTCTGAAATATTGAGCATGTAAAAAGCTCTTCCTTTGTGTAAGGAAGAGCTTGAACGATCAAATCTCCGCCTCATCTGCAAGAACGCAATGTTCTTAAGGATTTAGCACCATTCTGTTTGAAACAGCGGTTGCCGGGTATCATAGGGCCAGTCCCTCCACCTCTCTTGATAAGGTACAACTTCATATTCAGATTTCAATTATCTTAATATTATTACTTTTGGATCAATTGTCAATGCTTTTTAGAAAATACTTTCATCTTCATCGTTATATAAAACCATATCAAGCACGATAGCGATGGCAGTGCAAATCAGAACATCTCCCTCGTTTGCAATCTGCAAGTGATAGGAATCACCCCAACTGAGCCACTTTTTGCTCACTGACATCCGGACATTTTCCCCGTCCGTCAGCTGGAATTCATCCCTCCATAAATCACCATCGATTTCCCAGTTAAGCCCGGAAATCACAAATTTCGGTTTGAAAAACGTTACTTTCTTCGTTACCTCACAAACTGTTTTCCCGCCAATTGAAATCTCATAGCGCGGCAATAAAGACATTAGTTTTTGTTCTATGGAAACGAGCGTTTTCCCAGATGAGTCTGTCATTTGTAATGAGTCTCCTAACGAGAAAAAACGCCCCTCCACCTTGAATGTTTCTTGTTCATCCCGGTCATAAATGTGAAATGCATCTTTAAATGAGAACATTTTTTGTTTCATAAATAACTCGATCATTGCTGAAGTCTCCTTTGGGTTTGCCTTGTATGAAATTACGGATATGTGGCGAAAAGGTTTCAGGCTCTAAATCAAAACAATTTTAAAAGGCTGCGTGATTCAGCAGCCTTTTCGTTTGAAATATAGAATTAGGAAAGATGCATCCGGCGTTTTTGGCGGATGGCGTCAAGGTCGATTAGGTTGTTGTGATGAGGTGCGGCTGCTGGCAGAGGGCTTGTCTTTTGCGGTTTGCGGCGATTGTCCTTGCTGAAAGAAAAAAGAAGATAGCCGCATAATGCGATGATAATAAATAGGATCATATTACATACCTCCCAAAAAAAGTTTTGGTACTCTCTATTGTACGGATAAAATGCCAAAAAGTATTCAAAAAATTCAAAATCAATAAATAACAAGAAACTGTCCCTCTAAAACAGTATTACCTGATGACCTGAAAATAGTCTTGAATTACGCTGTTTGCTCTTGTTGATGATTGGTTCTATAGTTACTATCGACGATAAAATAAATTCCTTTATATAACTTTTAACCTAAGTTTACGTAATTCGAATTACCTGTTTTTGGGTGCTGTTTTCTTGCTTGTTTGGTTTATACCCTATTTTGCGGAATTGAACACAAAAAACCCAAATTACGGAGCATTTGGGCGGTACGGGTGAATACGGATTGTATTTAGGGGATTTGATGTTTTATTTGAAGAAGCGTTTGAACATTTTTCTGATTTTTTGAAATGGGCTGGATTTCTTTTGCATGTTAAGCGGCCTGGAAATGATCCATTTTTTCAAGAGACTCTTGGCAGCGATTGCATGTTTTGTCATTGTTTTTCCTCCTCATTTGTTGATACTTGTTTTACGGAGGACGTGTTTAAAATGTTTCATTTTCACACAAAAAAGCCAGTCCTTTTTTGGACTGGCTTTTGGCATTATGCTTGCGCTTCAAACTGTTTTGCAATCTCAACGATGACATTTACGGCTTTGACCATGTTGTCAACTGAGATGTATTCAAATTTGCCGTGGAAGTTTTCCCCGCCTGTAAAGATGTTTGGCGTCGGAAGCCCCATGTAGGACAGCTGTGATCCGTCGGTGCCGCCGCGGATGGGGGAAATCTTCGGTTCGATGCCGAGGTTTTCCATCGCTTGCTTGGCAATGTTGACGATTTCGATGACAGGTTCAATTTTCTCTCTCATGTTGTAGTATTGGTCGTTCATATCCAGCAGAATCCGGTCTTGCCCGTATTCGTTTTGAAGTTCTTCAACGGCACGCTTCATTGTTTCTTTTCTGTTTTGGAAATTCTCTTTGTCAAAGTCTCTGATAATGTAGTGGAGCTTTGTTTCCTCTACGTCTCCTTGAATCGACAGCAGGTGGTAGAAGCCTTCATAGCCTTCCGTATATTCAGGCGCTTCGTCTGCCGGCAGCAGGCTGTTCAGCTTCATCGCGATTTTCGCAGAGTTGATCATTTTTCCTTTAGCTGTTCCGGGATGTACGTTGTTGCCTTTAATCGTAATTTTTGCGGCAGCGGCATTGAAGCTTTCATATTCAAGCTCGCCGAGCGGCCCGCCGTCAACCGTGTAGGCAAAGGATGCATTGAACCGTTTCACATCAAATTTGTGCGGCCCTCTTCCGATTTCTTCATCAGGCGTAAAGGCGACTCTGATTGTGCCGTGCTTGATTTCAGGGTGTTTGATGAGGTAATCCATGGCTGTCATGATTTCAGCGATACCGGCCTTATTGTCTGCGCCGAGAAGGGTGGTGCCGTCTGTGGTGATGAGTGTATGGCCCTTATAGCCAGACAGCTCAGGGAATTGATCAGGTGACAGGGTGACCTGCAGCTTTTCGTTAAGAACGATGTCTTTTCCATCATAGCTTTCGATGATTTGCGGATTCACGTTTTTGCCGGTAAAGTCTGTAGCGGTGTCGACGTGAGCGAGAAAGCCGATTGTCGGCACGTCTTTTTCAGTATTGGAGGGAAGAGTTGCCATGACATAGCCGTTTTCATCAATGGCTGCATCCTGCATGCCGATGGACTTCAATTCATCAACGAGCATGTTTCCTAATGTCAATTGGCCGGGTGTGGAAGGACAAGTGTCAACGGATTCATCGGACTGTGTGTCGACTTTTACATATGTAGTAAACCGTTCAATGATTTCTTCTTTCATTTCCAATCATCTCCTTTGTCTTATTTTAGCATGGCGGGATGAGAGATTTCTATTGCACAATACCGTTTCGAATGGCAAAAACGACTGCCTGTGTCCGGTCTTGGGCATTGCATTTTTGCAGGATGCGGTGCACGTGGGTTTTCACAGTGCTTTCACTGACGAAAAGCTTTTCAGCAATATCCTCATTTCTCAGCCCGTAGGCCATTTGCTGAAGAACCTCAAGCTCTCTTTTGGTGAACGGCTCTGCCAGTTCTTCTGGATGGGGCTGTTGCTTCGCCCGAAATGTCTCACTGATAATTTTAGCAGCTGTGACTGTACGGAAAATCGCCTCGCCTCTGGCCGCAGCGCGAATCGCATCTATCAACTCTTCAGGAAGTGTATCCTTCAGCAGATAGCCTACTGCTCCCGCACGGATGCCTTCAAATACGTATTCTTCCGTGTCAAAGGTGGTTAAAATGACTATCTTTGTATCTGGAAGTGCGGACATAATGTCTTTCGCCGCTTCGATGCCTGAGCAATGCGGCATCTGGACATCCATGAGGATGACATCGGGTTTTGTTTGTTTTGCGAGTGCTATAATATCGTGACCGTCGCCGGCCTCGCCAGAAACCGTCATATCCGTCTGTGCGTTGATGACGTAGCGGAAGCCTTCACGCACAAGCGGCTGATCATCGGCAAGCGCGACGCGTATTTTATCTTTGTTCATCTTTTTGCTCCTTATTCGTTGTCATGAGCGGCAATGACAGCTCAATTTTCAGGCCGCTCGGCTGTACGGCACTGAAAGTAAGGGAACCGCCTGCTTTTTCTGCGCGCTCTTTCATTCCTGTCAGGCCAAATCCATAAGTAAGGCTGCCGGTGAATTGTCCATCGTCGGTGATTGTGATATAGAGATGGGACTTGTCGTTAGAAATGACGGCCGCCGCATGGGAAGCGTCAGCGTGACGAATGATATTGGTCAGCGCTTCCTGCAAGATGCGGTAGATCGTTTCGCTCACGTTTGGAGGCCAAGACTCTTCTGACAGTCCGGCAGTATCTAAAGAAACGTGCAAGCCGCTCCGTTCCTCCACTTGATGAATGAGCCCCCGCAAAGCGGTAAGCCCCACCATCGATTCACTACGGCCCATTTGGTGAACGACAGACCGTACTTCTTGAAGACATTCCCTGGCGACACTCAGTACATTTTGAATGACTTTTTCTGAATCCTCCTTGCTGCTTTTAAGGATATAGGGAAGGGATTGAAGCTGAACAATCACAGAAGTCAGCTCGTGACCGATGCTGTCATGAATGTCGCGGGCAATTCTTGTACGCTCCTCAAGGACCGCGTACCTTAATGAAAGAACAGAAGCCTCCTGCAGCTCTGCATGTGCTTTCTGGAGTTCTTTATGAGCATGCTCCAGCTGCACATGCATTTTTGCCAATTCAGCATGATTCCGTTCAGCCTCCTTTCTCGCTTCTCGTCTGAAACGCATGGAGGAGAAGAAGACGTAGAGTCCGATCATGATCGAGATGTTGCTAATGATGGTTTCCAAGCTTCCTCCATGTGAGGATAGGAGGAATATGTTGCCTCCAATTAAACATGCTGTGAAGATCAAGGATAGCCGTGAAGGGAGTCTAAAGGCGGCATATATCATTAAAAATACAATCAAAAAATAGGCGGCACTCTGCTCTTGGCCGGAAACAGCCCAAAAGAAATCGGTCAGGAGCCAAAGCCCGATGAATATGCTCAAACTAACAGCAGTGGATGCCACATAGGGAATGATCCAAATGAATGCTAAGTATACCGCAAATACAAATGCTAACAAAATGGGATCAGCCTTAGTTGGATGAGATAAAAATTGTATGCAATTCAAAATGAGAATAAGGCTCGGCACAAGCTTCTTGTAGTAGTGCCGAGCCGGAGTTTGTCCGTTCATGCTGGTCCTTCTTTCGGTTATGGAATGGATACTTTGCCGGCGGTCAGCCGTCTGTATGCTTTGTAAAGCATGATGTTGCGGGCTGTGATGGTGCCGAGGGGAACGAAGAACATAGAATGAATAATGGCAATAAACATCTCGTTGCTCTCAGGCAGCCATGTTCTCGCGGCCATGCGCAAAGAAAGTATCACTAGAATGAGGATAACACTCCCAAGTGAGCCGCGTGAAGTGACCTTTCCGGTTTCCGGGTGAATCCGCACATTTACCATCTTCCCAATGCCAAACCCGCAGACCAGCCCGATCAGTAATAAAATGCCGCTGATCGCCACATGTAATACGGAATGAAAATACGCCGGCTGAAACGATGCAGATACGCCCCATAAGAGCAGCAGTGGAATGATCAGCAACTTCCCGGGCTTTACCGTTCTTTCTCGATACATCGATAAAATAATAAGAATCAATACAATAAAAATATAAGGGCTCATCGCCATGTCATCAAATCCTTTCTGCATTAAGCATAGCGAAAATAGGAAAGAAAAACGTCAACCGGCAGATTGATTTTTCAGCTCTATACTTGTTCGCGCTGCATAAAGTCATGTAACATGGCGTGAAAATGCTGAATGTCTTCGCTGTTTCTTTTCCACATCATAAACGTTTGGGACGCAGGCAATTCTAGATGTGCAGGCGTGCTTACAGCCATCAGCTTTTTTTCGGCTTCTTCCTGTTTGATAATGTAGGTAGGGAGGAAAGATGCCCCCATTCCCGCTTTCATCATGTGGACAGCCGTATCCGTCTGCCCGACAGCCATCATTTGAAGAGACGGGTAATGTGATCGGATGTTATCTAAAAAGGCATCCCCATAAGACGGATGATCATGCGTTAGCAGCCGATAGCGGGTTAAGACGGATGCAGCATCCGGCCTGCTTTCTTGGAAAGGAGCCGCCAGACAAAGCGTACCTTCGCATATGTGCTGATAATAAAGAGTGTTGGTGTTCGGGTCTTTCCGCGACAAACCAATATCAGCTTCATTGTGTTCCACCGCTTGTTTAATAGCGTCAGATCCAGCCACATGAGTTGAAAGCTCGACATTCGGATGTTTTTGGATATAGGCTGGCAGAAATCGAGGCAAGATATAGGACGCAATGTAGGGGTGTACGGCCAGCGTGAGTGATCGGCTGTACCCCTGTTTCCATTGGCTGACTTTCTGCTTTCCAGCTTGGTAAACATGGATCATTTCTTTGGCATAAGGCAAAAAGAGCCTGCCTTCGTCAGTCAGTACGATTCGTCTTCCGCTATGCAAAAACAACCTCATGCCCAGTTCATCTTCCAATTTCCTCATATGCTGAGAAACGGCAGGCTGTGTGAGATACAGACGCTCAGCCGTCTTCCTGAAGCTCTCTGATTCCGCTGCGGCAATAAAGGTTTGCAGCCACTTTAAATCCATGAAATATCTCCTTCACTGCAAGTTATCCATAACAAATTGTTACGTTTACATGCGCATTTGTTTATCACTGATTATACATCCATTCGTTTAGTATACCTATAGAACGAGAAAATAGAGAGAGGGATTCATATGAACATATACGTAGAAGCAAATCCATATTTACATGACAAGTATTCAAAATACGCGGATGAAAAATATAAGAGAGAAGGAAACCCATTTGTATCCTTTCCGATTCATTTTGATGACATCCCGTCCGGAGCAAAGACGCTCGCACTTACTTTCATCGATCATGACGCCATTCCCGTATGCGGATTCAGCTGGATTCACTGGACAGCGGCTAATATTCCGGCTTACATCGGAGAGCTTCCTGAACATGCGAGTGAGGAAAGACAGGACTTGATGATACAAGGGCAAAACAGCTTTGCTTCACCGCTTGCGGGAAGCAACGATCCAAAGGTGATTCACCAGTATTGCGGGCCGACACCGCCTGACAAGGATCATGCGTATACATTGACGGTCTATGCTTTAGATGCTGAGCTGAATCTTCAGCCGGGCTTTTACTTGAACGAGCTCTATCAAGAAATGAAAGAGCACATTCTTGCTGAAGCCTCTATCGAATTGCTGGCAAGGGTTTAAGCTAAAAAATATGAAAAAACTATTAATAAACGATTAAACTTCTTAAAAATGGATGTGGACCGGTTTTAAACACTATATAATGAAAACAGGTCATTTTTTAGGAGGGTTACATCATGGCAATACTTGTTACTGGCGGTGCCGGGTACATTGGCAGCCACACATGTGTTGAACTATTGAACAGCGGCTACGAGATTGTTGTTCTTGATAATCTGTCTAACAGTTCGGCTGAGGCGCTGAACCGTGTAAAGGAGATTACAGGAAAAGATTTAACGTTCTACGAAGCGGATTTATTGGACCGGGAAGCGGTAGATTCCGTTTTTGCGGAAAATGAAATCGAAGCTGTGATTCATTTTGCGGGGTTAAAAGCAGTCGGTGAATCTGTGGCGATTCCGCTCAAATATTATCATAACAATCTGACAGGAACGTTTATTTTATGCGAGGCCATGGAGAAATACGGCGTTAAGAAAATCGTGTTCAGTTCATCTGCGACAGTGTACGGCGTTCCGGAAACATCGCCGATTACGGAGGACTTTCCATTAGGTGCGACAAATCCTTATGGGCAGACGAAGCTCATGCTTGAACAAATATTGCGTGATTTGCATACAGCCGACAATGAGTGGAGCGTTGCGCTGCTTCGTTACTTTAACCCGTTCGGCGCGCATCCAAGCGGACGGATCGGTGAAGACCCGAACGGAATCCCTAATAACCTTATGCCGTATGTGGCACAGGTAGCAGTCGGGAAGCTCGAGCAATTAAACGTATTCGGAAATGACTATCCGACAAAAGACGGGACAGGCGTACGCGATTATATTCACGTCGTTGATCTCGCAGAAGGCCACGTCAAGGCGCTGGAAAAAGTATTGAACTCTACAGGAGCCGATGCATACAACCTTGGAACAGGCACAGGCTACAGCGTGCTTGAAATGGTCAAAGCCTTTGAAAAAGTGTCAGGGAAAGAGGTTCCGTACCGTTTTGCGGACCGCCGTCCGGGAGACATCGCCACATGCTTTGCAGATCCTGCGAAAGCCAAGCGGGAACTGGGCTGGGAAGCGAAACGCGGCCTTGAGGAAATGTGTGCTGATTCCTGGAGATGGCAGTCTTCTAATGTGAATGGGTATAAGAGTGCGGAATAAGAATGGAGGCCTTCTCAATAGAGAAGGCCTTTAAAGAACAAGGGTGCCTGAACAGGCACCCTTGTTAGCTGTTATTTGATTTTCACAATAACATCATTACTGAATTTTAGTTTCCAAGTGCCTTTTGCATAAGCTTCCTTGTCAACTTCAAATGCTTTTACACCTGTTACTTTAATATTAGGATTTAGATCACTCAAAATTTTAGAGTTATCAACTTTTGTCTCAGTTGCATAGTTTACAGAAGCATCAATATCAGAATCATAAGAAGTACCATCAGCATCAACTAATTTAACAGTTGGAATTGAAAAAGAACTTATTGGCTTTTTAGATACGTTTTTAATTGTATATTGAACAGCTACAATTGTACCACCATCAGATGCTTTCTTTTCAACATATTGAGTACCGACAGTATCTCTGTCCTCTACCTTCGTAACTGTCACTTCAGTTTTTTCAGTTTTTACAGTATCACCGATATTGTATGTTTTTTCAGTTTCTGCTTTGCTTCCGCTTGATGTTTTGGAAGTGGCTTCTGAACCGCCTCCGCCGCCAATCATATTACCGATAATAATGATGACAACAACTGCGAGAATAAACGTAATGATTTTATGTCGCATAAAAAAGTTACGTTGATCCTTACCGCAGTTAGGACATTTTTTTACACCCTTTGCAATTTCTTGACCGCAAGCTTTACAGGGTACTAGTTTTCCTGCCATTATATTTCCTCCTATGTAATAAAATATACGAAACATATGTACTATAATGCCTATATTATTTCGCTTAGTCAATATAAAATTATGAATTTCTTATAATTATTATCATTTATAGTTAAATTAACTTGTAAAATATATGCTTTTTTTCTTATCGGTTATATCTGTTCTTTTTTTAATAGATAAATCATATTTTCTTCCAGCTTATCCGATGAAAACTCCGCAAATACCCCTTGAACCAATTCGAACCGTCCCTTATAATGCTAATATTGGAAAGTGAAAAGGATATGATAAAAACAGTGGTTTTCTAGGGTTCCGCAATGCAAATTGGACTGTGACCGAGAGAAAACACATAGCAGTTTGGCTGTTATGACACGGTGGGATAAAAGCCCAGGAGTTTCTGCTCTTTTTCGAGAGCGTTCTCCTGGGTTTTTTTATTTGCTAGAACAGAACAATGAGAAGGAGTGTTTTCGTGATGAAAAAGAGAATGCTGGATGTACTTATGCTTGTGATTGGCGCTTTTTTCTTCGCGCTTGCGGTTAATTTATTTGCGATTCCCAATGATCTTGGGGAAGGCGGAGTCACTGGGATTACGCTGATTTTGTATTATCTGTTTCAATGGTCTCCTGGTGTCACGAACTTTATCTTAAATGCGTTTTTGCTTTTAATCGGCTACAAGTTTCTGGATGGAAAAACAACGGTTTATACGATCATTGCGGTTGCGGCAAATTCGCTTTTTCTTCATCTGACACATGGGTGGAGCATTCCGTCTGATGAATTGATCATTAATACGATTTTCGCAGGTGTATTTGCGGGAGTCGGGATCGGCATGATTATCCGGGTCGGCGGGACGACTGCTGGTTCCGCGATTCTGGCCAGAATTGCTAATAAATATTTAGACTGGAATATCAGCTATGCACTCTTGTTTTTTGATTTAATCGTAGTATTCAGCTCTTATTTTATTATTGGTGCAGAAAAAATGATGTTTACGATCGTGATGCTGTATATCGGTACCAAAGTGATGGACTTCATTATTGAAGGTTTGAATACGAAAAAAGCGATTACGGTCATTTCAGAAAATAAGAGTGAGATTGCAGAGCAGGTAAATACCTTGATGGATCGGGGCGTGACGATTTTATCAGGGAAGGGAAATTATACGGGCCAATCAAAAGAGATTTTGTATATCGTCATTAACAAACAGGAGCTGTCTATGCTGAAAAAAATCATTAGAAGCTGCGACAAAAAAGCGTTTGTGATCGTTCATGACGTACGCGATGTGTTTGGCGAAGGGTTTGTGGATATATCTAAATAAAGAAAAATCCCTCTGTACTTGAAGCAGAGGGATTTTTTCATTTAGAACGGATATTTGCGGTATTGCTTCTGTATCGAAATCCATTTCGTCACGGTAAATTCCTCTACTACCCATGGGTTGCCAAAGCGGCCGACACCGCTTGCTTTGTTTCCGCCAAAGGCAATATTCGGCGAATCATTGACGGACTGGTCGTTGACATGGGTCATGCCGCTGTCAATTTGCAGGGCGAACTTTTCGCCTTTTTCTAAATCAGAAGTGAAAACCGCAGAGCTGAGGCCGTATTCGGTATCATTTGCCATGTCAATCGCTTCCTGGTCGCTGCCAGCTTTAATAATGGTCGCGATTGGGGCAAACAGCTCCGTTTGGGCAATTTTGCTGTTGTTGTCCGCACCGACAAAGACGTACGGCGTCAGCACGTTTCCGACGCGTTTTCCTTCAACCGCAAGCTCTATGCCGTCTGCCTTTGCCTGCTCAATGATCTCCAGTGCTTTCTCGATTTGGCGCTCGTTGATCAGCGGGCCGACAACGGTTTTTGGATCGGTTTGATCGCCGTACGGAAGCTGTTTGACACGGGAGGTGAACTTTTCTACAAACTCATCGTACACATCTTGATGAACGATGATCCTGTTGATAATCATACAGATTTGTCCCTGGTGAATAAATTTTCCGAAAATCGCGGCATCCACAGCACGATCGACATCCGCATCTGAAAGAACGGCAAATGGATTGTTGCCGCCGAGCTCAAGTGCCATTCGTTTGAAGGCACGCCCGGCGATTTCACCGATGTGGCGCCCGACTGCTGTTGATCCTGTAAAGCTGATTAATCTCGGGATTGGATTGGTGAGCATGCCGTCCCCGATTTCCTTTACATCCGTCAGCATGACGTTAAGGACACCGGCAGGAAGACCGGCGTGTTCAAACGCTTTCGCAATGATGGTCCCGCCGGAAATAGCAGTTTGGATATCAGGCTTGTGAACAACACTGTTACCCAGCGCAATTGCGGGCGCAATGGATCTCATGGATAGATTCATTGGGAAATTAAATGGAGAAATCGATGAAATGACACCTAGCGGAAGGCGGTAAATCTTATTGGTTTTCCCTTCAATGTCGGATGGCACCTCTTTGACGCCGCCTAATTCACCAGTATACGTCATGGCTTCATCTAAAATCGCAATCGTTTGTTCCAGCTCGATTGTTGATTTAATGATCGTTCCGCCAGTTTCGCGGGCGATCATCATAATGATGTCTTCACGGTTTTCCTGTAAATAGCCGCGCGCTTTTTGCAGGACGGCTTTTCGGTCTTCCGTCGTGCTCTTGGCCCACTCTTTTTGGGCTTTCTGTGCAATGCCAAACGCATCCTCCAGCTGTTTGCCCGTTGCCAAAGATGCTGTTGTGATCACAGACTGGTCATACGGATTCAAAATGTCCTCCGTACGTCCGCTTTCTCCCTCAGTCCATTTTCCATTGATAAAACTTTTGTTTAACGTTTCGAAACTCATAAGATGGCCCTCCTTTGGTCCTGCATATCCTCTTCTATTTCCGCTGAAGCCAATATGTAAACGAATGAGGTTTCCCTTTCAGTTTCTCGTCTATCTATACCGGATATACTCTTTTTTAGTGGAGAACATGTGTGTTTCGCCTTATACTGAATATACAGATCCTTACATAAGAGAGGAGACTCTATGAAATCGCTGCTGGCTATTTATCCCGGTTCGATTGTGTCTGAGGAGCTTTGCATAAGGGAAGGCTGTCTATGTTTTTTTGATGAGAGCAATCAGAGGTATATCTCCATTCCGAAAACAGAGATCAGTGAAAAAGAAGTATTGGTGCTGCAATCATTTTTGACGCCTGCGGATGAGGGCAATCAACTGTCTATGAAATCACCTGAGGAAAACAAGTGGTTTTCGTTCCTTTTTTCCAGAGGGGAATTGCCGGCGTACATAAAGAAACGGACGAGATTTGTTCACTTTCATTTATTCGGCAAAATAGAAAGGACGTCCTTTACAGAAGCGGTTCGCCATTTTTGGCCGGTGTCTTTTGTGATTGTGTGGATTCATGAGGACAGAGGCGTGATTGTCGAGCAGGAAAGTGAAGCGGCGGCGAAGAAGGGCGAACTGGAATCGCTCGCAAAAGTTCTTGAAAGTGATTTCTACTTCAGTGTCCGTTTTTACGCCGGAAGATTTTACGAGCCGGATGAGTGTCTGCGAAAACATTACACTCGTGAACAGGCGTATTTCCTGTTTGCTGAAAAACGGCTGCCTCAGGTGCAGAGTGTGACCTTTGAGATGATCTTTCCTTTTCTATTATTAGAAACAGAAAAAGAAAAACTAGAAACACTGCTCTCTGAAGAAGCTGAGCTTTTATTTGGAAGTGAATCTGAGCTAAGGAAGACCATTAAGCTGTTTATTGAAAACAACTCAAACGTCACATTAACAGCGAAAAAGCTGCATCTGCATCGCAACAGCCTGCAATATCGGATTGATAAATTTATTGAGCGGTCAGGGATAGATATCAAATCGTACAAAGGCGCGCTTCTTGCCTATTTTATCTGCCTGCAAAATGAAAGTTCAGAATAAATTGGAAATATGCACGAAAAATGGCTGGGTGATTTTATGAACGCTGCCCATTTTAGCGAGAGAGAATTGCTGTTACACTCAATATAAGAAAGCGTTTACAATAACAAAGGGGGATGTTAGATGGCTGAATTGCGGATGGAGCACATTTATAAATTTTATGATCAAAAGGAACCGGCGGTTGATGACTTTAACCTTCATATTGCCGATAAGGAATTTATCGTATTCGTTGGCCCGTCCGGCTGCGGGAAATCAACGACGCTGCGAATGGTCGCAGGACTTGAAGAAATTTCGAAAGGCGATTTTTATATTGAAGGAAAACGGGTCAATGATGTAGCGCCAAAGGACAGGGATATCGCGATGGTATTTCAAAACTACGCGCTCTATCCGCATATGACGGTCTACGATAATATCGCGTTCGGGCTCAAGCTTCGGAAAATGCCGAAGCCTGAAATCAAAAAAAGAGTCGAAGAAGCCGCTAAAATTCTCGGGCTGGAGGAATATTTGCACCGTAAACCGAAAGCGCTCTCAGGCGGACAGAGACAGCGGGTTGCGCTGGGCCGGGCAATTGTGCGGGATGCAAAGGTGTTCCTGATGGATGAGCCTTTGTCAAACCTGGACGCGAAGCTGAGGGTGCAAATGCGGGCGGAAATCATTAAGCTCCACCAGAGACTGCAGACTACTACGATTTATGTGACGCATGACCAGACAGAAGCGCTGACAATGGCGACACGGATTGTAGTCATGAAAGATGGGAAAATTCAGCAAATCGGGACGCCGAAGGATGTATACGAGTTCCCTGAAAACGTCTTTGTCGGCGGGTTTATCGGATCACCAGCGATGAACTTTTTCAAAGGGAAGCTCACGGATGGCTTAATCAAAATCGGTTCTGCGGCATTAACCGTCCCGGAAGGAAAAATGAAAGTGCTGCGTGAAAAAGGCTACATCGGCAAAGAGGTCATCTTCGGCATCCGTCCTGAGGATATACATGATGAATTGATTGTCGTGGAATCATATAAGAACTCTTCGATTAAGGCCAAAATCAATGTTGCAGAGCTGCTCGGTTCTGAAATTATGATTTATTCGCAGATCGACAACCAAGACTTTATTGCGCGGATCGACGCCCGCCTCGATATTCAATCGGGCGATGAACTGACGGTTGCATTTGATATGAATAAAGGCCATTTCTTTGACAGTGAGACAGAAGTGAGAATTCGATAAGATCAAAAAAACCGGACATGGGGATGTCCGGTTTTTTGCTATTGAAAATCTCAGAATCAAACCGATGAAAAAGGAGGAAGAAATAGACAGAAAGCAGGAGAACGATGAAACGATTGTTTTTAAGCATCTTTCTTTTGGGCAGCTGTTTGGCTCTTGCGGCTTGCGCTGATCAAGAGGCGAATGCAGAGCAGCCGATGCCAAAAGCGGAACAAAAGAAACCGGAAAAAAAGGCAGTACAAGTTCAGAAAAAAGAAGACGATACATCCGCATGGATCAAAACAGAGAAACCGGCAAAGCTGCCGATTTTGATGTACCACAGCATTTCTTCAGGAAACAGCCTCCGTGTGCCAAAGAAAGAATTCGAGGCGCATATGAAGTGGCTTCATGATAACGGCTATCAGACATTAACGCCGAAAGAGGCATATCTCATGCTGACGCAGGATAAAAAACCGAGTGAGAAGTGCGTGCTGATCACATTTGATGACGGGTACACCGACAATTATCAAGATGCGTATCCGGTGCTGAAAAAGTACGAGATGAAGGCAACGATTTTTATGATCGGCAAATCGATCGGACATAAACACCATCTGACAGAGGAACAAATGAAGGAAATGGCACAGCACGGCATATCGATTGAAAGCCATACGATTGACCACCTTGAGCTGAACGGATTAACGCCTCAACAGCAGCAAAGTGAGATGGCGGATTCGAAAAAGCTGTTCGACAACATGTTTCATCAGCAAACCACCATCATCAGCTATCCGGTAGGGCGCTACAATGAGGAGACGCTGAAGGCCGCTGAAAAAACAGGCTATCAAATGGGCGTGACGACAGAACCGGGCGCGGCTTCGAGAGACCAGGGAATGTATGCCCTCCATCGAGTGCGCGTGTCCCCAGGCATGTCAGGCTCGGCTTTTGGTGCGTACATCGAATCAATGAAGTAAAAAAAGGCGGCGTTTAATCGCCGCCCCCTCCGCCGCCACAGCCGGAATCGCTGAAACCTCCGTCACTGCTGCATCCATCATGGTGTGAGCCGTTGTCTGAATAACCGAAATACCCGCTGTCCGCCTGCTGGCGGCTTTTATTATCCGATGACTGCGGCTGAATGACTGAAAGAAAAACAATAATAGCTATTATCAATAAGATCACTATCACTTCTGCTCACTCCCTTTTTTCACCATATCTGTTATACGGATGAAACGCTGACCGGTTTCATTTCAAAGTGATTGATTCTTTCAGGCGGTCTCTGAGCCAGCGCTTTAGCACCCCATGTCCTTTGTTTGACAATAAAGTGCCGACACGCCAATACATAGGGGGATGAGGAGCGAACTGAAAATCAATCAGTCTGAAAAGCCAGCTTTTATCACGGGTGAGAGAATCAATTTGAAGCTCGTCTTCACCTGCTTCAGAGCTGTAGGCACTTTGTTTCTGTATGTCCTCATCCTGCCGAACCGCCAAGATTCTCAAGGCTTCAGCCATTTGTTTGTAACCGCCCTCCAGCAATGATGCGCCAAGGTTGTCAGCACGCACCTCCATCCATTGTGAACAAAAGGATTGATAGAGCTGGAACAGGATAATGATTGCCATAATGAAAGCCCAAAGCGCAATTTTGTGGGCCTCGGGATGGGTGATATGCTGCTCAAACAAGAGGAAAATCCCAACGACAGCTCCAAGATATAGAAAACGCAAAAGCTGTGATGACAGAACGTCACGTTTTTTGATATGAATTGCCTCATGGGCCAGAATGCCTTCGATGACACGCTGTGGAAGTGTTAGTGTGGCGCTTGTCAGGATGACCATTGACCTCCCGACATTCATGCCTACTGCCATTCCGTTGTAATCATCACTCTCCGTTTCGTATATGCGGACATGGGAAATGCCGACCGATCGGAAAATCTTATCGGCCGCTGCCTGTACATGCGGATGATGACAAGGCTTGGCGTCCATCGCCGCCCGCAACACACGGTCTGACATATACATGTTGAATACCCAATACAGGATTACGGCAACAGCCATGACCCATGGAGAGGCGTGTAATGCGTATAACGCGAGCACCAATAAGGCGTAAGCGGATACCCCTTTTACGCTGGCGGCAAAATAAAGCTTACCGAGCAGCCGCTTCACATTTTTTCTATGATAAAACGGCAAAACAGAAATTACATTGTCCACATCGTTTTCTGCATCTGTGTACTCCTGGAGAATTGTTTTCCATTTTTGCGGTTCCTTCACCGTCAAAAACAGTGTTTCGCCGGGAAGAGACAGTTTAATGACTTGCTGAAAGCTTGTTGTTAAATCTAGACGTGATGAATACATCGTCAGAAGCGGATGGAGCTTTAAGAGATCTGCCGTTGATTCAAGCTGAATATCCTTCAAATCGGAAAGCGGGTATGTACGGGTTTCATAGTGTGAGCTGATATGCAATTTTTCTAAGGCAGCTGAATAAAAAACCTTTACGCTGAAAACATTCAATATACGCTTTACCAGTGCCCCTCCGCCGGAAATCATGCCGAGAAGGATCACATATTTGAGAGGGCTTGTGTCAGGTCCATAGATGAAAAAAATAACAGCCCCTGCAAACACAATGGCGGTCAGCGTAATGTCTGACAGGAGACGTGTTTTGTTTCTGGCCAGCTCGATTTCCTGCCAGTCTCCCGAAGGTTTTTCCACACGCTCTGAAACAATGAGATCCATTGCAGTCCAATAGCAGAAGAACATTGTCGCGATTGAGACAATGCCGTCCATGAATGAGAGATGAGAGAAGATGTAAACTGCAGCGCCGACCCAAAGAACAATATCAATCCAGAAGTCTACGGCCGGAATGAGTTTTGCTGCCAGGGCTGATATCAAATAAAATCCCAGCCCGAGAAGCATAAAGAGAAATAGATGAGTTCCCATAGGCATGCCATATTCCTTTCTATCTAGTATTTCCAACTATTACTATAGCATGAGGCGGGAACTTGCAAAAACATGGACATGCAAAAAAGCAAGCTCTTTCGTTTGACGAAGAACTTGCTTGCGGGGATCAATAAAACTGGTGCAGCAGCAATAAGGTTAAGGATACTGTAATCGCTCCCCCGATGCGGGTAGACACTTGGGCGAAAGGCATTAGCTCAAGCCTTTCAGCGGCGCTTAAAATGGCAACGTCACCCGTGCCGCCTTGCCCAGAATGACACGCATTGATTATGGCGGTTTCAATCGGATACATGTTCAGCCATTTTCCAGTGAAGAAGCCAACTGCCATCATGGTCACAACGACAGACAGAATCGTAATAATATTGCTGAGGTTAAAAGCGGCGACAAGCTTGTCCCACGGCGTCATGGATACCCCAATCGCAAAGAGAAGCGGGTAGGTCACAGCTGTTGAAAAGAAGCGGGACACTCCAAACGCGCCATTTTCAATTGAGGCAGGCACCAATCTGAACAGCTTGATTAGAACAGCCAGTAACAGCATGGCAACGGGTGCCGGAAATCCGAAAAAGTCATGGGCGAGCATGCCGACTAAGTATAAAGAAACAGCAAGGATACCGCCTGACGCAAATAAAGAAAGGTTGAACATTTGCTGTCCGCTTTGAGATTCCTCCAGCGCAGGGGACTCTTCTTCGGAGCGGTCCACTTTGCCGTTGCCTGTCCATTCCGGTTTTTTCTTTCCGATGCGGTTCAGCAATCCCGCTAGAATAATCGCGCACAAGCTGCCCAGCATAATCGATGGCAGAACAAGTGCAAACGCTTCCCCTTGAGAAATGGGCATGATGTCAGAATATCCGATGGACAGCGGGATAGCGCCTTCTCCGACTCCTCCAGCCATAATCGGAATGACAATGTACAGCAGGGTATGCTGAAATCCGAGTCCGAGCAATGTCCCGACAGCCAGTCCGACAATAGCGGCTGTGACAGATCCGACAATAAGCGGAATAAAGATTTTCATGAATGCTTTTACGAGTGTTTCTCTTTTCATGCCGAGAATGCTTCCGACGACAATACCGGCGATAAACAAATATAGAAAGTTTGAGTTTTCTGTAAATTCTGTGGTGGATTTGACGATATCATTAGGCAGCAGGTGATAGTACACGACAGCGGACGGAATAAAAGTAGCTAGGATGGCCGGGCCGCCGATAGAACGAACAATCGGTATCGATTTGCCGATTTGGGCAAAGGTAAACCCGAAAAACGCCATGACGGCAATGGATGTCAAAATGTCACTTTTTACATCGTGATGCATAACAAAAACAGTGATTAATATAAACAGCAAGGCATACACAGGAAGCGGTATGATGCCTACTTTTATATTCATGGCTTTCGCAAACCAATTCTCTTTTCGAACCCCTTCGTGAATTGTATCCGTTTGCAATTGCATGTGTGTTTGAAGCTCTCCCATTGAAAAACCTCCCCTATTCTTGATGCAGTGAAATTGTTCACTATGTTAAGTATACTAAAAAATTGAAATTATTAATATATTAAAAATTTACTATTCAACTTTTCTCCACTTGCCGGTTCAAATGAAAAGAGGCATCCTGCCTAAAATCTGTTTATGACGGAGTGCTGAGAAACGAGTGCTGGTGCAGGGCAAGCATTTTGTTCGCAAGGAACGATGTGTTGATGTACGATAATAAAGGGTCATTTATCCTAGCAGCCGACATAAATAAGCAACAAAATAGACAAAAATCCGTCACATAGGGCGGGACTTTTTAGGTATTTTAGGCTTTATTTTTGAAATGAATCGTTGTAAAGTACTTAATATGAACCAGTCAGAGATTGTGTCATTTGGTCAGTCTGGCAATCTTGTCTCATATTGGACGACTTTTTGACACATTTGTGAAATATTGAACAATATTTTTTTCGTCTATTTTGTGAATTACTGATCAAAGTCTCGGTTCTATTTGTGAAGTAGTGAGCAAATTAACAGTTTTAACCGGAAATGGAGGAGAAAGCATGAGTGAATTGGTATTAGCCCGCATACAATTTGCATCAACAACGTTGTTTCACTTCTTGTTTGTGCCGATGTCTATCGGGCTTGTGTTTATGGTTGCGTTGATGGAGACTCTTTATCTTGTAAAGAAAAATGAACTGTATCTCAAAATGGCAAAGTTTTGGGGACACTTATTCTTAATAAATTTCGCAGTCGGTGTTGTAACGGGGATTTTGCAAGAATTCCAGTTTGGACTGAACTGGTCAGATTACTCCCGTTTTGTCGGAGATGTATTTGGCGCTCCGCTTGCGATTGAAGCATTATTGGCGTTTTTCATGGAATCTATTTTTATCGGATTATGGATTTTTGGCTGGGACCGCCTGCCGAAGAAAATTCACGCTCTCTGCATATGGCTCGTATCATTCGGAACGATCATGTCATCTTTCTGGATTTTAACAGCAAACTCCTTTATGCAGGAGCCGGTCGGCTTTACGATCAAAAACGGCCGCGCGGAAATGAATGATTTTGGCGCGTTGATTACAAACCCTCAGCTTTGGGTTGAATTCCCGCACGTTATTTTCGGTGCGCTTGCCACTGGAGCTTTCTTTATTGCCGGAGTGAGTGCTTTTAAACTGCTGAAGAAAAAAGAAGTGCCGTTCTTTAAGCAATCTTTTAAACTCGCAATGATCGTCGGCCTTTGTGCCGGTCTTGGCGTCGGCCTTAGCGGACACATGCAGGCTGAGCACTTGATGGAATCACAGCCGATGAAAATGGCTGCAAGTGAAGGCCTATGGGAAGACAGCGGTGACCCTGCTGCTTGGACCGCTTTTGCGACGATCGATACAAAAAATGAAAAAAGCTCAAATGAAATCAAAGTTCCTTATGCCTTGAGCTACTTGGCTTATCAGAAATTCAGCGGAAGTGTCAAAGGGATGAAAACCCTTCAGGCTGAGTACGAAAAAATATACGGTAAAGGCGACTACATTCCGCCAGTGAAAACGACATTTTGGAGCTTCCGCATCATGGTAGGAGCAGGTGTTGTCATGATTCTTGCTGCGTTAGGCGGCCTCTGGTTAAACCGCCGCAAAAAGCTTGAAAACAGCAAATGGTATTTGCGCATCATGATTGCTTTGATTTCCTTCCCGTTTCTTGCGAACTCCGCGGGCTGGATTATGACAGAAATCGGGCGTCAGCCTTGGACGGTTATGGGTTTAATGACAACGGCTCAATCCGTGTCGCCTAACGTAACAGCGGGTTCCTTGTTATTCTCAATCATCGCATTCGGTGTGATGTACATGATTCTGGGCGCGCTGCTTGTCTTCTTGTTTATCCGTGAGATTAAAAAAGGTGCGGAGCATGATAATCATCATGATGTGCCTGTATCAACAGATCCATTTAGTCAGGAGGTATACCATGGCATCTCTTCATGATCTTTGGTTTATACTCGTTGCTGTATTGTTTGTAGGATTCTTCTTTTTGGAAGGCTTTGATTTCGGGGTCGGCATGGCGACCCGTTTTCTTGGCCATAATGAATTAGAACGCAGAGTGCTGATCAACACGATCGGGCCGTTCTGGGACGCGAATGAAGTCTGGCTTTTGACTGGCGCAGGCGCCATTTTCGCGGCATTCCCAAACTGGTATGCAACGATGCTGAGCGGTTATTACATTCCGTTTGTCATAGTGCTGCTTGCGTTAATGGGCCGCGGGGTCGCGTTTGAGTTCCGCGGCAAGGTGGATCATTTAAAATGGGTAAAGGTTTGGGACTGGGTCGTTTTCTTCGGCAGTCTGATTCCTCCGTTTGTGCTTGGTGTGCTGTTCACGACATTATTCCGCGGGATGCCGATTGATGCCGACATGAACATTCACGCACATGTATCTGATTATATCAATGTATATTCTATACTTGGCGGTGTGACGGTAACACTTCTTTGCTTCCAGCATGGATTAATGTTTATCACGCTGCGTACGATTGGTGATTTGCAAAACCGCGCCCGGAAAATGGCGCAAAAGATAATGGGTGTTGTTTTTGTAGCGGTTCTTGCCTTCGCGGCCCTTTCTGCGTATCAGACAGACATGTTTACACGCCGCGGCGAGATTACCATTCCGCTCGCTGTTTTGATTGTCATCTGCTTTATGCTCGCGGCTGTATTTATTCGTAAGAAAAAAGACGGCTGGACATTTGGGATGACAGGCGCTGGTCTGGCGCTGACCGTGGGAATGATCTTTATTTCCCTATTCCCTCGCGTAATGGTCAGCTCGCTTCATAGCGCATACGATTTAACAGTAGCTAACGCTTCTTCCGGAGATTATTCGCTTAAAGTCATGTCAATTGCAGCATTAACGCTATTGCCGTTCGTCATCGGCAGCCAGATCTGGAGCTATTATGTCTTCCGGAAGCGCGTCAGCCATAAGGAGCCTATGACTTATTAATGGGAAAAGACCTGTTTCGATATAAAGGAATGAAGCGGATTCTCACCTTGATTACTTGTTTAACGCTGATTCAGACAGCCGCCATTATTATGCAGGCAGAGTGGCTGAGTGAGGCCGTAACCGGACTGTTCAACGGGAAGGGCATTACCTCTCTTTTTCCGGTGATCAGCTTTTTCCTCATCGCTTTTATCGCCCGGCACGGGGTGACGGTGGCGCGACAGAAAATCGTCTATCAATACGCCGCCCGGACAGGAGCAGATTTGAGGAAAAGTTTTCTTGATCAGCTGTTCCGATTAGGCCCCCGCTTTGCAAAGAAAGAGGGGACGGGGCAAATGGTGACGCTGGCGATGGAAGGCATCAGCCAGTTCCGCCGCTACCTGGAGCTGTTTCTGCCGAAAATGGTCAGCATGGCGATTGTGCCTGCGGCAGTTGTCATTTATGTGTTTTTTCAGGATCGGACATCAGCCATCATTTTAGTCGCTGCTATGCCGATTCTGATCATCTTTATGATTCTCCTCGGCCTTGTCGCGCAGAGAAAAGCGGATCGTCAGTGGAAATCCTATCAGAGACTTTCCAATCATTTTGTTGATTCTCTTCGCGGGCTGGAGACATTGCGTTTCCTAGGTTTGAGCAAGTCACACATCAAAAATATTTTCTATGTGAGTGAGCGGTATCGCAAGGCAACGATGAGCACACTCCGGGTGGCGTTTTTGTCATCATTCGCCCTCGATTTTTTCACGATGCTGTCGGTGGCGACAGTCGCAGTATTTCTGGGCCTGCGCCTAATTGACGGCGATATTTTGCTTGGCCCTGCTTTAACGGCGCTTATTCTGGCGCCTGAGTATTTTTTGCCGGTGCGGGAAGTGGGGAATGATTATCATGCAACGCTGAACGGCCAGGAAGCAGGAAAAACCATTCAAGAGATTTTGTCGCAGCCTGGTTTTAAAGAAGAGACGCCGCTTCAGCTCGAAGCTTGGTCCGATCAGGATGAGCTGAAGCTGTCAGGCGTGTCAGTCGGCCGTTCGGTGTCTGATATTCATCTCTCATTCAAAGGCAAGAAAAAAATCGGCATTATCGGTGCAAGCGGCGCCGGAAAATCAACATTAATTGATATTCTCGGCGGATTTTTAGAGCCGGATGGCGGGATGATTGAGGTTAATGGTACAAGCCGGTCCCATTTGCAGGACGGCAGCTGGCAGAAGAACCTTCTTTACATTCCCCAGCATCCGTACATTTTTGATGATACGCTTGGCAACAACATTCGCTTCTACCATCCAAGCGCTTCGGCAGAGGATACAACACGTGCTGCTGCCTCAGCGGGACTGACGGAGCTGGTGAACAACCTTCCTGACGGATTAGAGGGACGGATCGGGGAAGGCGGCCGGGCGCTCAGCGGCGGCCAGGCACAGCGTGTCGCGCTGGCCCGCGCCTTTTTGGGAAACCGTCCGATCCTGCTGCTGGATGAGCCGACCGCCCATCTTGATATCGAAACAGAATATGAAATAAAAGAAACGATGCTGGATTTATTTGAGGATAAGCTCGTCTTTCTCGCGACTCACCGCCTTCACTGGATGCTCGATATGGACGAAATTATCGTGCTTGACGGGGGCAGGGTTGCGGAAATCGGGACTCACAATGAACTGCTGGAGAAAAACGGTGTGTATACCAAACTCGTGAAGGCACAACTGGGGGAAAGAGCATGAAGAAAGAAGAATGGATTTTGCCGTATATCAAGCAAAATGCCCGCCTGTTCGTTCTGGTTATCTTTTTGGGTGCGGTGACGATTTTTTCTGCTGCTTTTCTCATGTTCACCTCAGGTTTTTTGATTTCTAAAGCGGCGACAAGGCCGGAAAACATTCTGCTCATTTATGTGCCGATTGTCGCTGTGCGCACCTTTGGGATTGCGCGCTCTGTGTCGCGATATGTGGAACGGCTCGTCGGCCATCACATCATTTTGAAAATCGTATCTGACATGCGCGTCCGCCTTTACAATATGCTTGAGCCGGGTGCTTTGATGCTGCGTTCCCGTTTTCGCACGGGGGATATGCTCGGCATTTTGTCTGAGGATATTGAGCATTTGCAGGATGCTTTCTTAAAAACGATTTTTCCTGCGATCTCAGCCTTGCTCCTGTATGCTGTGTCAGTGATAGCGCTCGGCTTCTTCTCTTGGCTGTTTGCCATATTGCTTGCGCTTTATTTGTTTGTTCTTGTTGTATTGTTTCCGGTTGTGTCTTTGCTCGTGACGAGAGCGAAGAATGCGAGGCTGAAAAGCGGACGGAATGTGCTGTACAGCCGTCTGACAGATGCCGTGATGGGTGTCAGCGACTGGATGTTCAGCGGACGCCGGCATGCTTTTATTGATGCTTATGAAAAAGAGGAACATGATTGGTTTGAGCTTGAACGGAAAAAACAACGTTTTACGAGATGGCGGGACTTTGCTGCGCAATGCTTTGTCGCCGGCCTTATTTTGCTGATGCTGTTTTGGACAGCGGGACAGCAAGCGGACGGCGAGCTCGCTAAAACGATGATTGCCGCTTTTGTGCTAGTGGTATTTCCGTTGACGGAAGCCTTTTTGCCGCTTTCGGATGCCTTAGGCGAAGTGCCGGGCTATCAGGATTCTATCAGACGCATGAACAAGGTGGCTCCTCAGCCGGAGGCGTCACAAACAGAATCAGGGGCTCAAATGCTCGATCTTCAAGATGTCACCTTGGCCTTTCGTGATGTGACGTTTTCTTATGACAACAGCAGCAAAGTGCTTGACAACTTTTCCTTTACGCTGCGCCAAGGAGAAAAAATGGCGCTGCTCGGCCGAAGCGGCTCTGGGAAATCAACATCGCTTGCATTAATCGAGGGCGCCTTGAAACCGGACTCCGGTTCTGTAACGTTAAACGGAGTGGAGACAGCGCTGTTAAAGGATCAGATTGCGGATGCGGTGGCCGTGTTAAATCAAAAACCGCACCTGTTTGATACAAGTATTTTGAACAACATCAGGCTCGGAAACGGAGAAGCAAGCGACGAGGATGTGCGCCGCGCCGCAAAGCAGGTCAAGCTGCATGACTACATTGAGTCATTGCCTGATGGATATCATACCTCTGTACAAGAAACCGGCATCCGTTTTTCCGGTGGAGAGCGCCAACGGATCGCACTTGCGAGGATTTTGCTGCAGGATACACCGATCATCATCCTCGATGAGCCAACAGTCGGCCTCGATCCTATTACCGAACGTGAATTGATGGAAACGGTGTTTGAGGTGCTGAAAGGAAAAACGATTTTATGGATTACCCACCATCTCGCGGGAGTGGAAGCGGCTGATAAAATCGTATTTCTCGAAAACGGCAAAACAGAAATGGAAGGAACCCATGAGGAGCTTCTGGCGGCAAATGAACGGTACAGCCGCCTGTATCACCTTGATGTTCCTGTAAAATAGAAGACAGCCCTAAAAGGCTGTCTTTTTTGTTTGAAAAAGAAAAGGGACAGGAAAAATAGGAAAAGAAAGCAGAGGAGGGATCGAGATGAATGTTCCATATTGGACGGAAGAGCATGTAAGGGCCACGCTTCCTGAAAGAGATGCGGAGAGCCATAAAGGCACGTACGGTACGGCTTTGCTGCTGGCTGGAAGTGACGACATGCCGGGGGCAGCGCTGCTTGCAGGGCTTGGGGCCATGCGGAGCGGTCTCGGCAAGCTTGTCATCGGTACATCAGAAAGCGTAATCCCGCTAATTGTTCCTGTTTTGCCCGAGGCGACCTATTGGCGTGACGGCTGGAAAAAGGCGGCGGATGCTCAGCTTGAAGAGACGTACCGGGCCATTGCCATCGGACCGGGCCTTCCGCAAACGGAAAGCGTACAGCAGGCAGTCGATCATGTGCTTACGGCTGATTGTCCTGTTATTTTGGATGCCGGAGCGCTGGCGAAGCGCACATATCCGAAACGGGAGGCTCCCGTCATCCTCACGCCGCACCCGGGCGAGTTTTCCCGAATGACAGGGGTGCCCGTGAACGAATTGCAGAAAAAAAGAGCGGAATATGCAAAGGAATGGGCGGCTCAGCTGCAGACTGTCATTGTGTTAAAAGGAAACCAAACCGTCATCGCGTTTCCTGATGGAGACTGCTGGCTCAATCCAACCGGAAACGGGGCGCTCGCCAAGGGCGGAACCGGTGACACGCTGACGGGCATGATATTGGGGATGCTCTGCTGCCATGAAGATCCAAAGCACGCCATATTAAACGCGGTCTATTTGCATGGTGCGTGCGCCGAGCTCTGGACGGACGAGCACTCCGCTCATACGTTGCTCGCTCATGAGCTATCTGACATCCTGCCCCGCGTGTGGAAACGATTTGAATGATAAAAAAGCTGTCTTCAGAGAGAAGACAGCTTTTCTTGATACCCCGCCCGTTTTTTCAGACGCGGTTTCATTAATACATAGTAAAGCACAGAAGGCACGGCCAAGCCGATAATCCATGCGATGTCTCCGCCGCCAAACATTTTGGCAAGCGGTCCGATGTAAAAGCTTGTGTTGATAAACGGAATTTCCAGCAAGATAGACAGAACGAACGCAATTGTGGTGATCCAATTGACCTTTCCATAAGGCCCGTTTACGTCGAACATGGCTTTGACTTGATACTTTCCGTGGCGAACGAAGTAGTAATCGACTAAATTGATTGCCGTCCACGGAATTAAGAAATAACTGATGAAAAAGATAAAATTCAAAAACAGCTCCATAAAATTGCTCTGTCCCAGTAGGCTTAAGACTGTGCCGACAAGCGTGACACCCAGGATCATGATGATTCTGACTTTGGGCGTGACTTTTAATTTCAGAAACGGCTCCAGCGTTGTTGTCGTGGACATGAAGGCCCCATACAGGTTAAAAACATTAATTGCCATTTGTCCAAATAGCACAATGATCAGCATAATAAACGAGAAGGGACCGAACAATTGGACAATCTGGCTGCCTGAGTTTGCCGTAAAGTCAGGAAGTGAGGTTGTCAGCAATGCGCCGAGCAGCATCATCCAGATGGAGCTGACAGATGTACCTGCATAGCTGTACCAAAATGTTTTTGAAGCCGGTGTTTTAACTGGCAGATATCTTGAATAATCGGCAACATACGGCGCGTAGGCAAGCTGCCACGTCGCAACTGCGCTAACTGCCACCAAGAAAATTGGCAGATCAATCGCTCCGGGAATCCAGCTGCCTGCCGGAATCGGCAATTGAAAAATGAGAATCGTTGCAGCAAAAAATACAGCAAAAGAGGTCCAAGAAAGGATTTTTTGCATTTTGTGAATCAAATCATGGCCGAAAATGGTGAGTAAAAAACATACGGCGCTTAAGCCTATAATGCTCCATGATCCCGGGATGGGAACAAAGCTGCTTAAGGTTCCGGCCGCCAGAATCGTGCTGCTTGCGAAGAAACCAAGGTAGATAAACATGACTAAGAAGAGGGGAAGAATCGCTCCGATTACGCCGAATTGGGCACGGCTTTGAATCATTTGCGGGATGCCTAGCTGAGGGCCTTGCGCGGAATGAGACGCCATAAATATGGCACCGATTAAGGTTCCGCAAATAATAGCGGCAACACTCCAAAACAGATTAAGTCCCATTGCAACGGGAATCGTGCCGGTCACTAACGTGGTGATATGCATATTAGCCCCGAACCATACGGGAAATAAATCTTTCGCTTTACCATGTCTCTCTTCATTCGGAATATATTCAATCGTTCGCCTTTCTACTTTCAATGCATCGTCCTCCATATTGGATGTTTTTTTGAAATCGACATAAAGTCATAGCTTAACAGACTATAAGGGGGTTTACAAATAAGGATATGCAGCCAAACGGCCGGGAAGCCTGATCTGTCAATGGCTGAAAAGAATTGTAAAAAAGATGAACGCTTTTGAATCCGGTGTCGTCTCATAAGGCAGAAAAACAAAAAAGGGGGGATCACGGTCATTGGATACACATGAAGAACAGCGGCTGATCCAGCAGGCGAAAGAGGGAAACGACGAGGCGTTTACAGCCCTTTTCCACTATCACTATTCTTTCTTATATAAATACTTGTTAAAGCTTTCCCTTCACCCCGATCTCAGCGAGGAACTTGTTCAGGAAACCTTTCTGAAAGGGTACATCCATTTAAGAAGCTTTCAGGGCCGTTCAAAATTCTCCACATGGCTGATCTCCATTGCATCGCGGCTCTATCTCGATCACCAGAAAAAGAGAAAGAGAGAATGGAAACGGAATCAGACAGTTACGGAGGAAACAATCCGCAAGATCAAGTGGGACGTGTCGGCGAAAGGGGCAGAGTGGAGCGAAACGCTCGATCTGTTTTCAAAGCTGGACCCTAAACTGCGCACACCGGTTTTATTAAGGCATTACTACGGCTATACCTACGCTGAAATCGGGGTGATGCTTCAAATCAAAGAAGGCACTGTAAAGTCCAGAGTTCATAAAGGGCTCCAGCAAATCAGAAAGGAGTGGGACGATGAATAAAGAAAAGCTTTCTGATCATTTAAAGTCAGAATGGAAAAAAATTGATCAAACAGCCAATCCCTCTATACCGAATCAAAAAGAACTGCTTCACCAGCTGTCACAAATGAAAGCTGAATACAGAAAAAAACTTCTTCAAGAGATCATTTTATTTGTATTCTGCGCGCTGATGGTTGTGAGTGCTGCAATCTTAGCTTTCACTCAAGCTCCTGCTGTGTTTATTGTGCTTCAGGTTTGTGTGCTTGCGGTGCTGCCGATTTTGATTGCGGCTGAGAAAAAAAGGCATCTCGGCGAATGCGAGGTGAAACGCGGATGACACAAACAGAAATTATCATAACGGTTGCGGCTTGTCTCATCGTATTGGCGCAGGGAATCTTTTTATTTATTGATGCGAAAAAACGTAATCGCATGGCATGGGTTTGGGGGATTGTCGGATTGATTCAAGCACCGATGCCTCTGATTTGTTATTACTTTTTTGTCATTAGGCCGGATCGGAAGAAAAGGGGGATCAAGCAATGAATATTTCTTGGGAAATGATTTTGCCGCTGATTGTATTACAGCTGGCTTTGGCGGTGTTTGCCCTCATCAGCTGTATAAAAGAAGAGCGGACGAACGGGCCAAAGTGGATGTGGGCTGCAATCATCGTATGTATCAATATTATCGGGCCGATATTATTTTTCACCGTCGGCAGAAAGCAAAGGTGAGCTGGCATGCTGTCTATTGAGTCATTATGCAAAACATATCGGCATCACGAAGCTGTAAAGAATGTCAGTTTTCACGTGAATGAACACGAGTGTGTCGCACTATTAGGACCTAATGGAGCCGGCAAAACCACGACTCTGCAAATGCTGGCCGGACTGCTTTCGCCAACCTCCGGAAACATTAAGCTGTTAGGAGAAAAAAAGCCGGATCGGCGTTTGATTGGGTACCTCCCGCAGTATCCTGCTTTTTATTCGTGGATGACCGCAAATGAATTTTTGACATTTGCGGGGAGACTGTCCGGCCTTTCGAAGAGAAAATGCCAAGAGGAAATCGGCGAGATGCTGGAATTTGTCGGTTTGCACGAAGCGGCGCACAAAAGGATCGGGGGCTATTCAGGAGGCATGAAACAAAGACTCGGTCTGGCACAGGCACTGCTCCATAAACCGAAGTTTTTGATATTGGATGAACCGGTGTCTGCACTTGATCCGACAGGACGGTTCGAGGTGCTGGACATGATGCGTGAGCTGAAAAAGCATATGGCCGTTCTGTTTTCTACACATGTTTTGCACGATGCAGAGCAGGTGTGTGATCAAGTGGTGATTATGAAAAACGGTGAAATTTCATGAAAAGGCGAGTTACAGGAGCTGAAACAACAGCAGCAAACGAACGTTTTTACCCTTTCAGTGAAAGAGAAGCTGGAAGGCTGGCTTGAAGAGAAGCCTTACGTCTCAGCTATTGTCTATAAGAATCCGTCCCAAGCTGTTTTCGAGCTGCCTGATATACACGCTGGCCGGTCATTATTAAGTGACTGTATCCGAAAGGGATTGACCGTCACCCGATTTGAACAGAAAACGGAGTCTCTAGAAGACGTCTATCTAAAGGTGGTGCACGCATGAAGGTGATGATGACGCTTTTGCAGAAGGAGTGGCTGGAAGGATGGAAAAGCGGCAAGCTGATTTGGCTGCCGATTGCGATGATGATCGTCGGGCTGACACAGCCGCTGACCATTTATTATATGCCGGAAATCATCGCACATGGAGGGAACCTTCCTGACGGCATGAAAATCAGTTTTACGATGCCCTCCGGGTCTGAAGTGATGGTCAGCACGCTTTCTCAATTCAACACGCTTGGCATGGCTCTGGTCATCTTTAGCGTGATGGGCAGTGTAGCCAATGAAAGAAATCAAGGGGTAACAGCGCTGATTATGTCGCGGCCTGTGACGGCAGCCCATTATATCGTGAGTAAATGGCTCATCCAAAGCGTGATCGGCATTATGTCGTTTGCAGCTGGATACGGGCTTGCTTACTATTACGTCCGGCTGCTGTTTGAGGACGCATCATTCAGCCGCTTTGCCGCAAGCCTTGGCCTTTACGCTCTTTGGGTGATATTTATTGTGACCGCCGGCCTTGCCGGAAGTACGATATTCCGGTCTGTCGGAGCAGCTGCGGCTTGCGGGATCGGGCTCACAGCAGCTGTTTCCTTTGCTGTTTCACTATTTCCAGATGGTGCGAAGTGGCTTCCGGCTGAGATTTGCAAGCAGGCGGAGCATATCCTTCTTCATGGAGAGCGGGCAGATTTTTTCGGATGGTCACTCACTTTCTCCATTCTGTGCATCATGCTTCTGGCCGTGTTTTCTGTGTGGCGCTTCCGGCGGTATGAAAGCTATTAATTGATCATGTTACGTTTTTGCGCGAGCATCACAAAAAAGGCGGCAAATGCCAGAGACCCGGCTCCATAAAAAACTCCCGCAAGCCCGACAAGCTGTGCGATTTTTCCGGCAAGAAGGGGCCCGAGGAAGATGCCTAGCGCATAAAATGATTGATAAAACCCCATCACTGACATTTTTAAACGGGCAGAACTGATTTCGACGACATGGCTTAGCAGCAGAGGAAAAACGAAGCCGAGCGCCAGTCCGATACAGGCGTGTGTGATGCAAACCGTGAACAATGCAGCTGAAAAAGGAACGTATAGCAAACAGACCCCGGTGACAGCGAAACTAATGAGCATCACGAAGTAAGCGATACGGCTTGTAAAGCGCAGAAACACAAAGCTTAATGTGGCGGCTGCGTGTGGGAGGAAAAAGGCGCTCATCACCCAAAGAAGCTCCGCGTCGCCCATTCCGAGCTGATTCATGTAAAGCGGCGTAAAACCAAACACTGTGATAAATAATACGGCATGGGCCGTCATAGACAGGATGGTGAAAAGCTTCAGCTTTGGCAGCCGCAATGTATCTTTGATGTACTGATTGACACGAATGGTGCCACGGTTTGCGGGAGGAGCAGACGGATCCTGAATAAAGCAGCAGATCACCAGACCTGCGGCAGAAGCTGCCAGCGCCATCCAAAAAGGAACCTGCCTCCCTAAATGGGCTGCGGCGAGCCCGCAGAACACAATGCTGGCAAACTGAGGCATGACGGTAAAAAACTGCATGATGCCCATTGCTTTTGATGCATTGCCATTGTTGAAATAATGTGCGTATAAAATGGTCGCCATCACCCACGTAGAAGCAGTGATTCCCGCGAAAAGCCGGGCGGCCAGCACGAAGAAGAAAGAATCAAACATCAGAAAAAGCAGGCTGCTGAGGACGGAAAAGCCGAACCCGGCAATTAACAATTGCTTGCGCAAGGAAAACAGGATGTCTGACAAAAGGCCGAGCGGGAATCGCAGAAGGATTTGCGTGACCCCGTAGCTGCCGAGAATGATGCCGATTGCGCCATATGAAAAGTGCAGATCCTCCAAATACAGACTGAATACAGGAACGTAAATATAGCCTGAAAACCAGAAACAAAATACCATGCATAAAAAAACGGCGTGATCTAAGGCGCCGATTGTTTTTTTCTGAGGAATCAAGTCCTGCTGTAATTCCATCGTATCTCTCCACCCCTTTCCTTCCAGTACAACACAATTGTTGAAAGCGTTTCAATAGAAAAATAAAAAAACAGGGCTTCAAAAAAAGCCCTGTTCGCTTTTGTTAATACGGATCAGATGGATGGCTCTCCTGTTCAGCCTGCTTTGCAGCCTGTTCCGTTTCAGTTGTGCCGATCGGCCCGTTGCTGTTGTTTTCGGAAACCTTTTTTAGCCCTTCTGCTACACGTTTTCCGTAGTCAGGATCAGCTTTTGTGAAATTCTCAATCATTTGATCCTGAATTTCTTTTCGGCACGTAGAAAGCGTATTCACCAAATTCGTAATCAATTCGTTCCGCTCAAATTCAGTAAATCTCCGGTACGTTTCTCCAGCCTGTCCGAAGTTGTTTGTTCTGTCAATCGCTTCACGCTTTACATCACCTTCGACATGCGGCGTATGGTCTTTTCCGTCCTGCTTCGCTTCCTTCAGCCCGCCCATAATGGATGGCTCATAGTTGACGTGCGGGTTTTGTCCTTCTGCTCTATCGACCCGATATTGCATCTGCCCGCCTTCCTGGTTGGTGGCGACATGCTTTTTCGGCGAGTTGATCGGAAGCTGCAGGTAATTTGCGCCTACACGGTAGCGCTGCGTATCAGAGTAGGCAAACGTACGCCCCTGGAGCAATTTGTCGTCTGAAAAATCAAGCCCGTCGACAAGCACCCCCGTTCCAAATGAAGCTTGCTCCACTTCCGCATGGTAGTTTTCCGGATTTTTGTTCAGAACCAATTTGCCGATCGGTTTCCATGGAAAATCGTCTTTATACCACAGTTTTGTCGGATCAAGAGGATCAAAGTCCAGTTCAGGATGCTCATCATCGCTCATGATTTGTGCATACACTTCCCACTCTGGATAATCGCCATTTTCAATCGCGTCATATAAATCCTGTGTGGCATGGTTAAAGTTTTTCCCTTGAATCTCTTCTGCTTCCTTCTGTGTCAGGTTGCGGATGCCCTGCTTCGGTTCAAAATGGTATTTCACGAGAACGGCCTTGCCCTCCTCATTCACCCATTTATAGGCATGTACGCCTGAACCCTGCATTTGCCGGTAGTTGGCCGGAATGCCCCAAGGCGAAAACAAGAAGGTGATCATGTGTGTCGCTTCAGGAGATTGAGAAATGAAATCGAAGATACGTTCACCATCCTGGATGTTTGTCACTGGATCAGGCTGAAATGCGTGTACAAGATCCGGAAATTTCAGCGGGTCGCGGATAAAAAAGATTTTTAGGTTGTTCCCGACCAAATCCCAGTTTCCGTCTTCTGTATATAGCTTTACAGCAAAACCGCGCGGGTCTCTCAATGTTTCAGGCGAGTGTTTTCCATGATTCACAGTTGAAAAACGGACAAATGCCGGTGTTTTCTTGCCTTTTTCCTGAAAGAGCTTGGCCCGTGTGTATGTTGAAATCGGTTCGTCTCCGAAGCTTCCGTACGCTTCAAAATACCCGTGTGCACCTGCTCCCCTGGCATGAACAACCCGCTCAGGGATGCGTTCCCGGTCGAAGTGGCTGATTTTTTCGAGAAAATCATAGTTCTCAAGTGTTGTAGGCCCTCTATTCCCGACGGTTCTCACATTCTGGTTGTCAGTAACAGGATGCCCCTGCCTATTCGTTAAGGTATCCTCTGACTCGTTTTTCCCGGATGTCTTATGGGAAAGCGCTTCCTCGCTTCCTTGGGCATTTGTTTGGTGCTGCTTGTTTTGATGATCATCTTTCAATGGTTGGCCCTCCTTTTTTGAACGGTAACAATATTCCCTGAATGGAAAGATTTTAAAACAGCCGTTTTTTTTGATCTGCTTCGGGAATGGTACAATGTACAAAAATCGGTAAAAGGAGAGGTCGATTCGTGACGAGAGAAAAAAATCCGCTGCCCATCACGTTTTATCAAAAAACCGCTCTTGAGCTTGCCCCATCGCTTCTGGGCTGCCTTCTTGTAAAAGAAACAGACGAAGGCACAGCGTCAGGCTATATTGTGGAAACAGAGGCCTATATGGGGGCTGGAGACAGAGCGGCCCACAGCTTTAACAACCGCCGGACGAAGCGGACTGAGATCATGTTTGCAGAAGCTGGGCGGGTATATACATACGTGATGCACACCCATACATTGCTGAATGTCGTTGCCGCGGAAGAGGATGTCCCGCAAGCGGTATTAATCAGGGCGATTGAGCCGCATGAAGGCCAGCTGTTAATGGAGGAGAGAAGGCCGGGCAGGAGTCCGAGGGAATGGACAAACGGACCAGGAAAGCTGACGAAAGCGCTTGGCGTCACGATGAATGACTACGGACGCTGGATCACGGAACAGCCGCTTTACATCGAAAGCGGGTACACACCGGAAGCAATTTCAACCGGCCCGCGCATCGGCATTGACAACAGCGGGGAGGCACGCGATTATCCATGGCGTTTCTGGGTGACGGGAAACAGGTACGTGTCGCGTTAGCATGTTTAAGGAAGAGGCAATCAGGGGAATGGTTGAGAAAAAAGAAGGGAGAATCGGAGCTTTGAAAAAGATGATCAAAACCGTTATCAAATGGGCGCCGGTCATTTACCCGATTGTTCGAAAAATCATGAAGGACCGCAAGGCGTCTAAACAAAAGAATATGTCCGCATCTAGAACAGCCGGCTGACTCCGGCTGTTTTTTTATAGGCCAGTTTTCCCTCTAGTCCTCCGGATGCTCATTGACTTGCCATTCTCTCCATTATAGAATTTATATACATTTCGCATCCCTTCATCATCCTTTCTGCCTATTCACTGAATCCCTGCATCTACTAGATAGGAGGTTTTTCTCATGCTTCATGGGCGACTTCGTGATATTCTGCGCTTGCTGATGGCGGCTGAAGCCCCGGTGACAAGTTCGTTTTTTGCCGCGCAATTAAACGTAACGACGCGGACAGTCCGCAATGATATAAAGGAACTGCAAGGTGTGCTAAGCGGCCACGGTGCCTTTGTACAATCTGTAAGAGGCTCCGGCTACAAGCTCCGCATTGATGACGAGCAAGTATTCAGAACACTGCTGCAAGATGTATTTCAGCAAAAAAAGGGCCTGCCGGTATTGCCGGAGGAGAGAATGGCCTATCTTATGAAACGTCTGCTGCTGGCGGACCATTATCTCAAGCTCGATGAACTTGCTGAAGAACTATTTATCTCAAAATCTACACTCCAAACGGATTTAAAGGAAGTAAAGAAACGTCTGCTGCCTTACCGCATCGTCATGGAAACACGTCCGAATTACGGCTTCAAGCTGCGCGGGGACGAGGTGCAGATGAGGTACTGCATGGCGGAGTACATTGTCGATGAAAGAGAAACGGAGATAGATGTTTTAAATGAAAAGGCTGATATTTTGCCAAAAGAAGAAATTGAGATCATCCGTTCCGCCATCTTGAAAAAAATGAAAAACGACCGCATCCCTCTGTCCAACATGGGACTGAATAACCTCATTATCCATATCGCTATCGCCTGTAAACGGATCAGAACGGAAAACTATGTATCTCTTTTCCCGAAAGATATGGATCATATCCTGCATCAAAAGGAGTACCAGGCTGCAGAAGCCATCGTAAAAGAGCTGGAATCAGCGCTTGCCGTTACGTTTCCGAAAGACGAGACGGCCTACATCACCATGCATCTCCTTGGCACAAAACGAATGACACAATCACAATGCGGAGAGGGCACATTCTCAATAGAAGAGGAAACCGATCAGCTGACACTTGCCATGATCAAAGCTGTTGATCGTGAACTGAAGCTTGGCATACTGCATGACAAAGAGCTGAAAATCGGCTTGGCCCTGCATATGAAGCCAGCGATCAGCCGCAACCGATACGGCATGAATCTTCGAAATCCGATGCTGGCAGCGATCAAGGAACATTATCCACTCGCTTTTGAAGCCGGGATCATTGCCGGAATCGTGATAAAGGAACAAACGGGTATTGAGATTCATGAAAACGAAATTGGATATTTGGCTCTCCACTTTGGCGCCGCGATTGAACGAAAAAAAACAGAAAGCCCGCCGAAACGCTGTATCATTGTATGCGCATCGGGTGCCGGAAGCGCCCAGCTTCTGCGCGAAAAACTCCGTTCCCATTTCGGCAAGCGGCTCGATATTCTTGGAACGGCTGAGTATTATAGTCTTGATCAAATGTCCTACGAATCAATTGATTTTGTCATCAGCACCATTCCGATTAAAAAAGAGCTCCCTGTACCAGTACTGAAGGTTAACACCATCTTAGGCGGAACTGACTTTACAAAAATAGAATCTATACTGAGTGATGAAAAGGAAAAAGCCAATCGCTACCTAAAAAAAGAACTCGTTTTTTTTCAGGAGGATCTGCGCTCAAAAGAAGAAGTGATTCAATTTTTAGGGCAGAAAGTGGTCGAATGCGGCTTTGCCGATGAAGAAATCATAGATTCCATTTTTGAAAGAGAAGACATGTCGCCAACGTGTTTTGGCAATCTTGTTGCCATCCCGCACCCGCTTGTTCCGCAGACGAAAACAACGTTTTGGGCCGTTTGTACGCTCAAAAAACCGATTGATTGGGAGAGTCAGCGAGTTCAATTTGTCTGTCTGCTTTGTGTCGAAAAGGAGAACAAAGCGGATTTGCAAAGCATGTATAAGCTGCTTGGAAGCATTTTGGATGACCCGGCGGCGGTGAACCAGCTGGTCAAATGCCGTTCATATCAAGAGCTTTCGGAGGTGTTTGACCAAAAAATGCTGAGCTGACAGCCTGTATATACCTTTTTTCCGTTGCCTGCGGAAAAACCCTGAGTGTTTATGAAAGCGATTTCATAATATGATGATAGCAACAGCAGGACATTACAAAATTGATCAAACTTTAGGGGGTTTTTTACATGAATATATTACTCGTTTGTGCAGCAGGCATGTCTACTAGTTTACTGGTGAGCAAGATGGAAAAAAGTGCGCAGGAACAGGGAAAAGACTATACCATTTGGGCAGTTTCAGGCGATTCTGTACAAAATCATATCGATAAAGCGGATGTATTGCTTCTCGGTCCGCAAGTCCGTTACATGCTTCCGCAGCTCAAAAAATTAGGAGAGTCAAAGGGGGTTCCGGTAGACGTCATTAATACCGTCCATTATGGCACGTGCAATGGGGCGGAAGTGCTGAAATCAGCTGAACAGCTTGGACATGTGTCATAGAGAGGGGCGGGCTATGTGAATAAAGTCAATCAGATCTTAGAAGAAAAGGTCATGCCTATAGCGGGAAGAATTGCGGGACAGCGTCATTTGCAGGCGCTGCGTGATGGTATCATCCTCACGATGCCCCTGATTATCATCGGTTCCTTTTTCCTCATCATTGGCAACCTCCCGATCCCGGGATACGCTGAGTTTATGGCGAAAACGTTTGGCAGCTCCTGGTCTGAAAAACTGGCCTACCCAGTCGACGCGACCTTTGAAATTATGGGTCTTGTCGCCGCGTTCGGCATCGCCTACCGGCTCGCCGAGAAATACGGCGTTGATGCCTTGTCGGCCGGAGCCATTTCCCTTGCGGCATTTTTATTAGCAACACCTTATCAAGTGCCGTTTATGCCGGATGGCGCGACGAAAGAAATCATGGTTGGCGGCGGGATTCCGCTTTCGCTCATGGGGAGCAAAGGCCTGTTTGTCGCCATGATTATCGCAATGGTGTCCACAGAGATTTACCGCCTCATTATCCAGCGCAATTTAGTCTTCAAAATGCCGGACGGTGTTCCGCCGGCGGTAAGCAAGTCATTTGTCGCGTTAATCCCCGGCTTTGCCGTCATCTTCCTAATTTGGGCAGCCCGGCTGATTGTTGAAGCGACACCGTTTGAAAGCCTTCATAATATTGTAAGCGTTTTATTGGGGACTCCGCTTTCCATTCTGGGAGGAAGCCTTGGAGGAAGCCTTGTCGCCGAAGCCGTCAAAATGCTTTTATGGGCCTGCGGCCTTCACGGTGCAAACATTGTCGGAGGCGTCATGGCACCAATTTGGTACGGCGCAATGGATGCCAACCGGATCGCATTCCAAGCCGGTGAGGAGCTTCCTAAGATTTTCACCCAGCAATTTTTCGATATCTGGGTCAATATCGGCGGAAGCGGCGCCACATTGGCACTGGTTGTCACGATGTTCCTGCGCGCCCGAAGCAAACAAATGAAGCAGCTCGGGAAGCTTGCGGTCGGCCCGGCCATCTTCAATATTAACGAACCGATTATATTCGGAATGCCGATCGTCATGAACCCAATGCTCTTACTTCCGTTTATCATCACACCGCTTGTCACAGTGACACTTACGTACATCGGAATGAGCACCGGCCTTGTCGCAAAACCGGCGGGTATCGCAGTGCCGTGGACCATGCCGCCGATCTTTTCAGGCTACTTGGCGACAGGAGGAAAAGTCTCAGGCGCGGTCATGCAAGCCATTAATATTGCCGTGTCCTTTGTTGTCTACTATCCATTCTTCAGAATGTGGGATAAGCAGAAGCTGAAAGAAGAAAACGATCTGGAGCTGGTCCAAACGCCTGCAGCATCAGATGACAAAGAAGCGGTCCTGTAGAGAAAGGAAGTGAATCGCGTGAATGAGGAAATGGAACAAATCATTTTTCAAATCATCCTTCACGGAGGAAACGGTAGGAGCTCCGCAATGGAGGCCATTGCCGCTGCGAAAAGCGGTGACGCAGAAGAAGCGCGGAAAAAGCTTCAAGACGCTGCTGAAGAATTGTCAAAAGCCCATCATTATCAGACAGAGCTGATCCAAAATGAAGCGGGCGGAGAAAAGACGGAAATGACGCTTCTGATGGTTCATGCACAGGATCATTTAATGAATGCAATGACAGTGAAGGATATGGCTGCAGAGATCATTGAGTTATATGAAAAAATCACCGAGCAAAGGGGAGCAAGCATATGACAAAAGGATTGAAGATTGTAACGATTGGCGGAGGTTCAAGCTATACGCCCGAGCTAGTGGAGGGGTTCATTAAACGGTATGATGAGCTGCCTGTCCGAGAATTATGGCTTGTCGATATCCCCGAGGGCGAAGAAAAGCTGAATATTGTCGGCACACTCGCCAAACGGATGGTTGAAAAAGCTGGCGTCCCGATTGACATTCATCTTACGCTCGACCGGAGAAAGGCGCTGAAAGACGCAGACTTTGTCACGACTCAATTTCGCGTCGGACTTTTGCAGGCAAGAGCAAAGGATGAGCGCATTCCGCTAAAATACGGAGTGATTGGCCAGGAAACAAACGGCCCGGGAGGCCTGTTTAAAGGATTGCGCACAATTCCGGTCATCCTTGAGATCGCAAAGGACATAGAAGAGCTTTGCCCGAACGCTTGGCTTGTTAACTTCACAAACCCTGCCGGCATGGTAACAGAAGCCTTGCTTCGCTACTCCAACCTGAAGAAAGTCGTCGGTCTCTGTAATGTTCCAATCGGCATCAAAATGGGCGTAGCCAAAGCGCTTGATGTAGATGTGGACCGCGTAGAAGTCCAATTCGCCGGACTGAACCATATGGTATTTGGGCTGGATGTTTTCTTGGATGGCGTAAGTGTGAAGGAGCAAGTCATCGAGGCGATGGGCGACCCGAAAAACGCGATGACGATGAAAAATATCTCAGGCGCCGAATGGGAACCGGATTTCTTAAAAGCGCTCAATGTCATCCCTTGCGGCTATCACCGTTACTATTTCAAAACAAAAGAGATGCTGGAGCACGAACTGGAAGCATCACAAACGGAGGGCACCCGCGCTGAAGTCGTACAGAAGGTCGAAAAAGAGCTGTTCGAGCTTTATAAAGATCCGAACCTTGCGATCAAACCGCCGCAGCTGGAAAAACGGGGCGGAGCTTACTACAGTGATGCAGCATGTAACTTAATCAGCTCCATTTATAATGATAAACATGACATTCAGCCGGTGAACACGATCAATAATGGTGCAATAGCGAGTATTCCAGACGATTCGGCAGTTGAAGTGAACTGTGTGATGACGAAAACCGGCCCTAAGCCAATTGCTGTCGGCGACCTGCCGGTGTCTGTCCGCGGCCTCGTCCAGCAAATCAAATCCTTTGAACGTGTCGCGGCAGAAGCGGCAGTTACAGGTGACTATCAAACTGCGCTCCTTGCCATGACGATTAACCCTCTTGTCCCGTCCGATACTGTGGCCAAACAGATTTTAGATGAAATGCTGGAGGCGCACAAAGCGTATCTGCCGCAGTTTTTCAACAAAATTGAAGCGTAAAAAAAGCCGGCCTGTACTGGGCCGGCTTTTTCTTACTTGCTTTCAGTCAGCGCTGCAACTTCGGTCGTCCATCCGAATTCGTCTGCGACAGCGCCTTTTTGAATGCCTGTAATCGTGTCATATAGTTTTTTTGCGATTTCCCCTGTTTCACCGTTGTTGATCGAAAGTGTTTCATCCTGCCAGATCAACTCGCCTACTGGGGAAATAACAGCTGCTGTACCTGTTCCGAAGGCTTCTTCCAGGATGCCGTCTTTATGGGCTTGGATGACCTCATCGATCGCAATTTTTCGTTCTGAAACTTGG
>NZ_JAVAXX010000310.1:0-6896 GCF_042709275.1 Bacillus sp. LR_5
TCAAGCAAAGCTGTTTTATGAATTCTCCATTTAGGTAAGTTAATTGCTTGTATTTACCTGCAATAAAGGATTTCTTACTTCCATTATACTCCCATTTTCCAAAAACATACGGGGAACACGGGAACTTATTGTACAGGCCACTTCGTAGTTAATGGTTTCGAGCCTTCCTGCAATCTCATCCATGGAAATATATTCATCCCCCTGCCGGCCTATTAATGTAACTTTTGTGCCCGGCGGATATTCCTGATCCAGCTCCACCATAAATTGGTCCATGCAAATTCGGCCGGCAATTTTCAAGCGTTTTCCCTTCACAAGGATGTCAGTCCCTTTCAATTTTCGGAGCCAGCCGTCCGCATAGCCTACAGGCACCGTCCCGATCCATGTGTCTTTTTCTGCTGTGTACTCGGCTCCGTAGCTGACGCTCTCGCCTTTTCTGATCAGTTTGACATGCGACAGCGTCGAATGCAGGGTAAATGCCGGACGCAGCTGAAACGGTATCTCGTCCGAAATGTCAGCAGACGGGCGAAGGCCATACATGCCGATGCCGAATCTGACTGCATTAAAAAAGCCTTTTTTCAGCCGGAGTCCGGCGGCGCTGTTCGCGCAGTGGACCATTAGATTCTTTAACGGCAGCGGAGCAATCAGCTCTTTAAAGCGCTCAAACTGCATTAAGAAATAGCCTCTTTCTTTTTCATCCGCTGTCGCAAAATGGGTAAATACCCCTTTGCACTTTAAACGAGGATTGCGGTCAAGAATGGCCATCACGTTCTGAACTTCTTCCTCTGTTTTTACACCAAGCCTGTTCATCCCCGTATCGACCTTCAGATGAAAATGAAGAGAACCTTTTTTCGTGTGGCGGGCTGCCTCCTGAAGCCATTCAACAGAATAACCTGTTAAGGTCACGTCATACTCAGCAGCGATTGCAACATACTCTGGGGGAACCGCGCCAAGCACCAATATAGGCGCCTTCAATCCCTTTTTGCGCAGTGAAATCGCTTCATCCAAAATGGCCACGGCCAGGCATGAAGCACCTGCGTCAAGAGCAGCCTTTGCTGTTTCTGCATCACCATGCCCGTAGGCGTTTGCTTTCACAACTGTCATCAGGTGGACATGTTCACCGATATGTTTTTTCATATTGCTGACATTTTCCTTTATTGCGGACAAGTCAATTTCCGCCCACGTATCTCTGTAAAAAGGTTTTGTGCTCATTACGACACTTCCTAGCTTTTATTCAATATCATTTACATATCATACTAAAATTAAAGGCTAAAGGGAAACGATGTCTAACGAAAAAAAGGCCAAATCATGTTTGGCCTTTGTTGTTATTTCGATGATTGTCCCTGCATGCTTTTCGCTACTGTCACCATTTCCTCTTTAGAAAGATCTTTAGAAGAGAGAAGGTAATCTACACCTTCATATGTCCATGACAATGATGCATCCGACAAAGCGCCGATGGTGTAGCCGAGATTTACCGGTTCGCCGTTCAGCGTAACGGAGGAGGAAGCCTTGGCAATCTGGGCTTTTTCCTGAATTAACGTAAATGACTTTTCTCCTCCGTACGTCATGATGATGCGCTTCCCGTCTTCAGTAGATATATCTTTTTCTTCAAGCAGCTTGACGCCAAGCGGCAGTTCCAGCGGCGTTTTGACCGCGAATGTATCGGAAGGCTTTGCGCTTGTGGCAACATCCATTTGAGAAAGGGTCATATTTTTCTTTTCGTCAAATGATTCTTTATCAAATTGTTTATTAAATTCAAAGCTGCTGAATTCTACTTTGACCATCACTTTCCGGTCAGTATCCATCACTTTGACAGATGACGGGCTCATATCTTTTTTGTTAAATGTGATTTCTTGCGTAGGCAGCATTTTGTTATGCTGATAGTTTGTTTTTGTTTCGAATACGTATTTCTTTTCTTTCGCTGTGAAAACTGCATCCGAATCGTTTTGAACATCCTTTACGAGCGATTCAAACAGATAAACCTGGCTGCTGTTGTTCGGCCAATCGCTTTGAAATCTGAAGCTCTTATTTAAAGACGGCGTGAGAACGAATACTCCGTTTTCATTTCGTAAAATGACTTGGTTTTGGTCCTTTTTCGGATTTTCTAAATAAACCCTGTACAGAGACGGCTTTTTGTGCCAGATTTCCACATTGTATACTTGAGGCTCACTCCCTGTCTCGATGGTCATTTTCGCTTTTGCTTTGTACGAGGTGTATTCTTTCGCCTTTTCATCTAACCCGGCCACAATATCTTGCTGTGTTTTTTGCCCGCAGGCAGAAAGAATAAGAACAGCAAGCAGTCCCGTTAAAAGCAAAACAAAGCTTTTTCTCACCTTTTTCAACCCCTTTTTCTCAATTGATGTAAAAGGAAGAAATCGCTTGTTTGACTTTAACGGTACGCTCGGTACACGTTTAGGCAGAACAGATGCGTACCATAAAAGCCTCAAACAACTTGTCTCCCTTAATGCACTATCAAATATATGAGTGGGGTTTCCCTAATATGCAGACTAGCTTGACAACCTTTCAATCACAACCTGCGCGGCAGCGTATTCTTTTGTATGAGTGATCGATACGTGAACGGCGGCCTGGCTCAGTTTCGTACAAATGATATAGGGCTTGCCATTTTGGTCTTTCCTAATTTCAATGTCCTGAAAGCTGAGCTGCCTCCCAATGCCGGTGCCAAACGCTTTCGAGAAAGCTTCTTTTGCCGCGAATCTGCCCGCGAGAAATTCAATTTTTCTTTTCTCTGAAAGCTCATAGTATTGGTCAAGCTCGCTTCGCGTCAAAATCCGCTCGGCAAACCTTTTCTGGCGCCCAGCCATAGAGGCGATGCGTTTAAGCTCGGTAATGTCCAGCCCAATGCCGTAAATCATGTATGATAACCTCCTTTGCGTACGTACTATTTAAATGGTTTGTCTCATAAACGTGTTACTATAGATATACCAAAATGAAGAAAAGGGGCTCGGAATGTTTATACGAACTGAAAATTTTCAAACATTTATCAGGCTTTACCCCGTTGTCACCTTTATATTGGCTTTGCAAGCTGTTCTCTGGCTGTTTTTTTCACTTCCTGCCCATTCAGTCGTGTTATGGAGGGATACCGTCACAGGCTATAATCTAGGTGTCGCAAACGGTGAATGGTGGCGGCTGATCACACCGATTTTGCTGCACGCCGGTTTCACACATCTGCTGTTTAATTCCATGTCCATCTTTTTATTTGCCCCGGCTTTGGAACGCATGCTGGGAAAAGCGCGTTTCCTTCTTGTATACGCCGGCTCCGGCATCATCGGCAATATCGGCACTTATGTTACAGAGCCGCTTGATTACGTGCATGTCGGTGCTTCAGGCGCAATTTTCGGGCTATTCGGCGTGTACCTGTTTATGGTTCTTTTTCGCAATGAGCTAATAGGGCAGGAGCATTCCAAAATGATCATCACACTGCTCGCATTTGCCGTTCTCATGTCGTTTATCAACTCCAATATTAACATGATGGCCCATTTGTTTGGACTATGCGGCGGGTTTCTTCTTTCGTTTTTATGCGTGCAAAAAAAAGAGCGGCGGTATTAACCGTCCGCTTTTTCATATGAGTACCACTTTAAAATGAAGGCTGCATCCTCTTCACCTACATCCCTCACCGTTAATTCTTCCATATGGCTCGATGATTTCACCGAAGTAGAAATGGTATACAAGCGGCCTTTCTTTTGGAAATAGGATTGGCTGAACTTGCAGACCTGCATTCGTTTTTTCAGTACAATGGCGGTTGTTCTGCCTATAAATCTAGACGTCAGCTGAAGATGGTCCCCGTTGATCGTCCATGCAGCCTCTTTATACGCGAGATAGCCGAAGAACAATTCTATCGGCAGCAGGATCACTGACAGATAGCCCCATGGCTGAAAGAAGATACATAACGGGATGATCAAAAAGAGTGAAAAAATGACAGAACGGAACAAATAGCGTTTCAACGCGCGCCGCGGCAGGCGGCGGCAGTTTTCTTCCAGCGTGTATTCCGGCGTAAATGTTCGGAGCATGTGCGGAAGCTTTTTTTTATGAATCATTGGAAAGAGAATGGTCAAAGCGCCTTCTTCTTTTTCCCGGTCGCCGCCTCCTGCGCTGACGATGGACACCGTTACAAAGCCGAAAAGCTGGCGAATGATATTTTCTTTGATTTTAATGGCTTGTATTTTTCGCAATGGAATCGTGACTTGATGTTTTTCAATAATTCCCCTTGAAATCACCAGTTCCTGCTCTTTTTTTATGATTTGAAAGTTCGCGTATCTAAACATCATGCCCGCGATGCTGAAAATCCAGGCGATAAATAAACCGATAAAAATCAGTACCGCGTAAATACCGATGCTGGCGTGCTGAAGGAAGGAAAACTTATCGAATAACCAATCCATTGGCAGCACTTCATCAAGCTGGGAAATAAGTGCAAATACAGCGGAGATAATGACTCCGATTCCGCCGGAGGTAGAAGCGGCCATGAGCAATTCTTTCGCGTTCATGCGATAGTACTCTTGCACCTCAACGGCCGGAACCAACTCCTCTTCAGCTTCAAGCCGTTCTTCATCAAGTTCATTTTCTCGTCTTTGCGCTTTTTTCTTAAAGACAGCTTCTTTGATGCGTTCCGCTTCTTCAACAGAAATAGCAGAAAGAACGGCTTCTGCCCCCTTGCCTCCGCCTGCTGTTTCAATTTGCAGCTTCACAAGCTTAAAGATTTGCTGGACAAGGCCTGCGCTCGTATTCATCGTTTGAATCCGATCAATCGATATGTATCGCTTTTTCGTAACAAATAAGCCTTCTTCGATTCTAAATTCATCATCTTCAATTCGATAGGTAAACCTTCTCCATTTGATAATGCTTGCCGCTACAAGCCAGATGAATAGCACACCGAGCGCAATGGCTCCGTAAAAACGGACAGTATGGTTTGAATTGACAATATACACAAAAAAGAATGGCAGAATGATATTTTTTATCGTTTGAATAATGGTATGGCATAAATTCAAAATGACTGCTGCCGGGTGCAGGCGTTTCGGTTCAGACATCATCATCAGTCACCCTCGCCAGACGGGAAATGGAGTCTCTCAGCCGATCCGCTTCCTCCATCTCTAAAGCGGGGATCGAATGAACGGTCGCGGCCGTGGAAATTTTCACCGTTGCCAGGTTGTATTTTTTTAATAATGGCCCTTGTGACGTATCGACGTGCTGAACTCTGACCATCGGAACAATCACACGTGTTACCACAAAAATACCTGACTGAATATCTATTTCATGTTCATGGACTTCATATCGCCACACCTTATGACGGACCTTCGGAATGATAAAGACCGTCACAATCGATCCCAGCAGCCAAACCGCGCCGAGCACGCCGCTGATCCAGTACGGCCAATGAAAATAATAGCTTAACACTGCAACTGCAATGACAATAAGTAAGCAAACAGCGGATATGATGATCTCTTGAAGTCGCCAAACCTTTAATCCGTCTGGACTGATTTGGTTTTTTGGCTGCTCTCTCAAAAATACCTACCTCCCTTTTTTTCGTCGTTACTTATACGTCTCTTTTACAGAAAGGTTTCATTCTTAAGCATACAGAGAAAAATGGCTTCCGTCAGCTGAAAATTTGCTGAATAACAAATCGCGAACATAAAAAAGCCCAAAACATCATGTTTTGGGCTCTGAATCGATCAAATTAGTAAGATTTTTTCTGGCGTCTGTCACCTGAAGAACGGCGATCGTTTGAACGCTTTTTGTCATAGGAAGAACGGTTGTTGCTTTTCCCTTTTCCGCCGCGGTAGCCGCCGCCTTGACCGTCTCTGCGTTTAGAAGAGCGCTGGTTCTTGTAGCGTTTGCTGACCATCGGCGCTTCGTCTGTTAAGCGAACCGGTGTGTCGTCTGGCTCTTTTGTAGCCATTTTGATAGCCGCCGCAACCACTGTTACTGCATCATGATCTTCAAGCAGCTCAGCTGCCGCTGTCATGTAGAAGTTCAGGTTGTTTTCACTGATTGTTGTGCGAAGACGTTCAACAGTAACCTGTTGCTGGCCTTCTAACGCTTCATCAAGTGTAGGCTCCTTCATGCGGTCCATTTTGCGTTTTGTTGTTTGTTCAATTGCGCGAAGCATGCTTTTCTCACGCGGTGTAATGAACGTCATCGCCATACCTGTTTTTCCTGCACGGCCCGTTCTTCCGATACGGTGAACGTAGCTTTCAGGATCTTGAGGCACGTCGAAGTTGTATACGTGTGTAACACCTGAGATATCAAGTCCGCGAGCGGCAACATCAGTTGCGACTAGAACTTCGATTGCGCCTTCTTTAAATTTACGAAGCGCAACCATACGTTTTGCCTGCGTTAAGTCACCGTGAATACCTTCAGCTGCATATCCGCGAAGGTTCAAGGCTTCAGCCAGCTCATCGACACGGCGTTTTGTACGTCCGAATACGATCGCAAGCTCAGGAGACTGAATATCAAGAAGACGAGTCAGTGTATCGAATTTTTTGCGTTCTTGCACTTCCAAATAGAACTGCTGAATGTTAGAAACCGTCATTTCTTTCGCTTTTACTTTTACGTGTTCCGGCTCAGTCATAAAGCGCTCTGCAATGCGTTTGATCGGCGCAGGCATTGTGGCAGAAAACAGAAGTGTCTGATGCTCGCTTGGCACGTTTGAAAGGATAGATTCAATATCGTCAATGAATCCCATGTTTAGCATTTCATCCGCTTCATCCATTACAACGGTATTTACGTTGTTTAAACGAATGGTGCGGCGGTTGATGTGGTCAAGAAGACGGCCAGGTGTTCCGACAATAATATTCGGATTCTTCTTTAACGCCCGGATTTGCCGTCCAATATCCTGTCCGCCGTAAATAGGAAGAACCTTCGCACGTTTATCTTGTCCGATTTTATAC